>JBFKJL010000097.1:0-8264 GCA_041631795.1 Saprospiraceae bacterium
TGCCAAAATGGCCATCATCAGGCGGATGGAGGATGGAGAAGCCAGTCATTATGCTTATATGAGTACCGGGAATTTCCATGAAGACACAGCCAGAATCTATACGGACTTTGGCTTTTTTACCGCGGATAAAAAGCTGATCGAGGAGGTCATAAGGATCTTTACCTATCTCGAAACCAAGATCCCAATCGAAAAGAAGTTTGAGCACCTCGGCGTGGGCCAGCATAACCTCAAACCCTTGTTGATCACTTTGGTCCAACATGAGATTGACAACGCTAAGAAAGGAAAACCTGCCAGAATGATCCTGAAAATGAACAGCCTCCAGGATAAGGAAATGGTCCAGCTCCTCTACGATGCCAGCAAAGCAGGTGTTCAAATTGACATGATCATAAGGGGCATATGCTGCATAGTCCCGAACATCAAGGGTATAAGCGATAACATCAATATCATCAGCATCGTAGACAGGTTCCTCGAACACTCCAGGGTCTTTTACTTCCTTCATTCTGGTGAAGAAGTCATTTACATTTCTTCAGCAGACTGGATGGTCCGCAATCTTCACTACAGGATTGAATCGATGTTTCCCGTCTATAATCCGAATTTCAAAGAAATGGTCAAAACCATCCTGAAGATCCAGATGAACGACAATACCAAGGCGCGAATCATAGATCATAAAAGTTCCAATGCATACAAACGCAATGATGGCCTTCCAGCAAGGTCGCAGGTGGACACATATTATTACATCAAAAGACTGGGAGAAAAACTGGAGGAGAACAAGGCTGAAACTGTGATGGAATGATCTTGATCCATGAATATACCCAATGTCTTTTTAGACGACTACCATTACAATATACTTGGCGTTTTTAGCATTGTTATTATATTAGTTTTGTATTTGAATTATTTTTTCTTCTGCCATCGAAACTTAATTGTCACAATATGAATTTTGTCATTCAAAAAAGAGACCAGGTCGAAAAAGAAATCAGGGAGAGTCTGAAGAACTGGAAAGTTATGATTAAAAAATACCAGAAACCCGATACGCGGAAAGCCGTCCTCCAGATGGTAACCACTTTTCTCCCCTACCTTGCCCTGTGGATATTGATGTATTTCAGCCTTCAGTGGTCCATTTGGATCACCATAGGCCTCGCCTTCATCAATGCTTTTTTCCTTGTAAGGATCTTCATTATCCAGCACGATTGTGGCCATCAGTCATTTCTCAGATCTAAAAAACTGAACAATCTGATCGGCGTGATTTGCAGCCTTTTTAGTTCCATACCTTTTAAATACTGGGCAAAAGTTCATAACTATCATCATGGTCACACAGGCCAGCTTGAAGCCCGGGATATCGGGGATATTAACTTCCTGACTGTTGAGGAATACAGGAAACGCAACTGGTTCGGAAGACTGCGATACAGGATCTTCAGACATCCACTCGTTCTATTTATAATTGCCCCGATTTTCTATTTCACGATATCCAACAGGTATCCGTTCTTCAATTTCAAGGGGATGTTCCTCAAAACCAAACTGTCACAGGTCAGGAATAACCTCCTGATTGTCGGTTTGTATGCCGGGCTGGCCTTCCTCCTGGGCTGGAAACAATTCCTATTCATCCAACTCCTCCTCATTTTCCTTTTTTCAGTTATTGCCTTCTGGTTCTTTTATGTGCAGCACCAGCACGAGGATGCCTACAACAACTGGAAGGAGAATTGGGATTTTCTGATCGCCTCTATCAAGGGCGCGTCCTATTACAAACTCCCTAAGTTATTCCAATGGTTGACCGGCAATATTGGATTTCACCACATCCATCACCTGAACAGCAACATTCCCAACTACAACCTGGAAAAATGTGTAAAGGAAAATCCATTGCTTTCGAAATACTCAACGATCATAACATTCAGGGACAGCCTAAAATGCATGTTCAACAAATTGTGGGATGAAGAGACCCAGCGCATGATCAGTTTCGCGGAATTCTACAGGCGAGAGAAAATGCAACTGGCCTGATCAGTTGATCACCTCCTTTTCGCTCACTATCGTTAGGACCTCATCGTTGAGCAGTACTTCTTTCATACCCAGCGTTTTCGGCAACTCATAAGTGAAATAAAACTTCATGGTGTGGATCTTGCTTTCATAAAATGCTGACCCAAACTTCAATTGACCCGTGACAAGCGCTTCTTTGGCAGTTGTCGCCATAATCAAACATTGCCATGCCATCACGATGGTGGAGGTCATCTCCATATATATGGTGGCGTCCGCCAAAAATCTTTCATAATCACCCTTCATGGCAAATGGCATCAATTTGGTCAAAACATCACCAACGTCCTTCAACTTTCCCTGCAGTTTATCCGCATATGGAGTGAGTTCGTTGTAAGTCCGGGCTTTAATAATATCCTCAGTCATGACCTTAGTGAGCAGTTGGATGGCCTTGCCGTTCTTCATGGTCGTTTTTCGGCCAAGGAGATCGAGGGACTGAATGCCTGTTGTCCCTTCATACAGAGACATGATCCGGATATCGCGGTAATACTGCTGCAAGACAAATTCTGAACAATACCCATAGCCACCCAATACCTGTAGTCCGTTGCTGATGGCGACCTCTCCCATGGATGAGGGATAGGTTTTGGCAATAGGAGTAAGGAATTCAAGAAGGTCATGAGCATCCTCTCTTTCCTGCCCGTGAGCATTTTCATGGATGTCGTTCAGCTTCGTGCAGTACAGCAGCAAACTGAGAGAAGGTTCGATGATCGCCTTTTGAAGGAGTAGCATACGCCTGACATCAGGATGGTTGATGATGAGGGTCTGCGGTTGATTTGGATCTTTTCTACCTGAGGAAGTCAACGGCCGGCCCTGGGGCCTTTCTTTGGCGTATTGCAATGAGGCGTAGTAGGCTGCTGTGGCTGTAGAAACTGCAGTCATGCCGACGTCCAGACGGGCGCCATTCATCATCTGGAACATGTATTTTAGCCCCTTGTTCGGTTCGCCAACCAGCCAGCCATGGCAATTATTATTTTCTCCCAAAATGAGATGAGTCGTACAATAACCGCGTTGACCAAGCTTTTGAAAATCTCCGGCTGTGATCACATCATTGGGCTCCAGTTCTCCCTTTTCTGACAGTCGGTATTTGGGGACTACAAAAAGAGAGATGCCCTTTGTGCCGCTCGGCGCCCCTTCAATGCGCGCGAGGTAGAGGTGGACAAAATTCTCACAATACTCGTGGTCACCCCCGGATATAAAAATCTTTTGACCGGTCATCTTATAGTACCCCTCATCCGTGGGCACTGCTGATGAAGTTATGTCAGACAGTGAACTTCCCGCCTGGGGTTCTGTCAGGCACATCGTGCCACCCCACTGGCCTGCAACCATATTTGGGACATATTTGTCAATCAATTCATCATTGCCAAATCTGATGATGAGATTTGCGGCACCAGCCGTCAGTGCCGGATACCCCGTGACATGATTATTGGCACATTGCGTGATATGGCTGAGCGCTGCCTGCAAAGTATGAGGCATTTGCTGGCCACCCACTTTATAGTCGAAATAAGCGCCGATCAACCCGTTTTCGCCGCAATATCGCATGATTTCACCAATCTGGGGATGGACGATGATCTTTCCGTCATCATAATAGGTTGGTTTTTCATCCATTTCCCGAAAGTACGGGAATAAGGCGCTGTCGGCCCAATCCTTTATAGAATCCAGGAGGATGTTGAACGATTCCTCATCGTAATCTTTGAAGCGATCAAATTTCAAAAGCTCCTGGCAGCGGACAACATCAAAAAATGTGTATTTAAGATTGTCCATACTCATGTAGTCAGCCATAATTCACGTATTTTGTAGTAACAAATTTAACATACAATTCTTTAAATAATTTAACTTTGAGTTAAATTTCAACAAGCACACATGAAAAAAAGGATTAGAAAAGCCGCAGTGCTGGGATCCGGCGTTATGGGATCCGGAATTGCTTGCCATCTGGCCAACATAGGACTTGAAGTTGTCATGCTCGATATTGTGCCATTCAACCTGTCTGATGAAGACAAAAATGACCTGACCAAACGCAACAGCATTGTCAATGGCGCCCTCAATAACGCCATCAAAGCCAAGCCCGCTGCCTTGTACAAGAAGGCATTCGCCTCAAGGATCACTACGGGCAACTTTGATGACCACTTTGACCTCATCTCTGATGCGGACTGGATCATTGAAGTCGTGATCGAAAACCTGGACATCAAGAGAAATATTTTTGAAAAAGTCGAAATGGTAAGAAAAGAAGGATCTCTCATCACTTCGAATACCTCAAGCATTCCCATTCATATGCTGGTCGAAGGCAGGTCCAATGATTTTAAGGCCCATTTTTGCGGCACCCACTTCTTCAACCCTCCCCGCTATATGAAACTCCTGGAGATCATCCCTCACGAAGGCACTGAAGAGGAGGTCACAGACTTCTTTATGGAATATGGGGATAAGTACCTGGGCAAGCAGACTGTGCTCTGTAAGGATACACCCGCATTTATCGCCAACAGGATCGGCGTGATGTCCGGGACGAAGCTGTTCCAACTGACCGAAAAGTACGATCTGAAGATCGAAGAGGTGGATGCGCTCACCGGACCGCTGATCGGCAGGCCCAAAACGGGCACATTCCGGCTGCAAGACCTCGTGGGTATTGATACGAGTGATAAGGTCAGTGATTTTGTTATTTCAGCGTGCAAGGACGATGAATTCATCGCAAGTATCAAAGGTGCTGAAAAGCCGGGATATATGAAATTCCTGCTTGACAACAAGTTCTTCGGCAACAAGTCGGGCAAAGGCTTCTATGAAAAGACAAAGGCACCGGATGGCAGCCGACAGATCAATGCGTTGAACCTCAAAACCCTGGAATACGAGCCTTCGATCAAACCTCGAATGGAAAGCATTGGCGCAGCCAAAAAGATCGAATTAATGGACAAAAAGCTCACAACACTCATTGAGCACGAAGGCAAGGGTGGACAATTTCTCAGGGAATACTTCGCAGCGCTCCTCTCCTACAGTTCGATGCGCGTCCCGGAAATTGCGGATTATATATACAGTGTCGATGACGCCATGCGCTCCGGTTACGCCTGGGGTTATGGCCCCTTTGAATACTGGGACTTTATCGGACTGAAGACCGGTATTGATCTGATCAAAGAATACAACCTCCCGGTCGGACAATGGGTGACTGAAATGGCCGGTACCGGTCATGAGGCATTTTATGCTGTCGAAGGTGGTGTGAAAAAATACTACGACCTCTTTGATAAAGCCTACAAAGCTGTTCCGAGTGTATCAGAGTTCATTATCCTGGACACCCTCAGGTCAAATACACCAATCCTCAAAAACAGCGAATGCACAGTGCACGACATTGGTGACGGCGTGATGTGCGTTGAGTTTACTTCCAAGTCAAACGCGATTGGCCAGGGCATCGGTGAAGGGATCGCCACAGCGATCCAGAAGGCTGAAGATGAAGGTTGGAACGGCGTCGTCATCGGCAATAATGCCACCAACTTTACGGTTGGTGCCAACCTGATGAACATCGGCATGATTGCAATGCAAAAGGATTTTGACACCCTGGGTGAAATGGTCAATGGCTTCCAGCAACTGACCATGCGATGCAGGCACTCAGCCATTCCGGTTGTGGCTGCCACTCAGGGTTACTGCTTCGGTGGTGGTTGCGAGATCTCCATGCACTGCGACGGTGTGGCTGCTGCAGCAGAGTCATATGTCGGCCTGGTGGAAGTCGGCGTTGGTCTCCTGCCTGGCGGAGGTGGGACCAAGGAAATGGCCCAGCGGGCATCGGACATGTTCTTTGAAGGCGACGTGCAAATGCCGACCCTCATCGAACACTTTAAGCCAATCGCCATGGCATCCGTCGCCACATCGGCGTGGGAAGCCTTTGATTATAACCTCTTTCAGAAACACAAAGATGAGGTCGTTGTCAATACGCACAGGAACATTGGCGAAGCCAAGAAAATGGTGCTGGAAATGGCAGAGAATTATGTCCAGCCCTTGAGACGCGATGATATACGCGTCCTGGGACGCGCAGGACTCGCGACCCTCTACACAGCAATCAACGAATTCAGACTCGGAGAATATATGTCGGACTACGATGTCGAAATAGCGCGAAAAGTGGCCTACGTCATGTGCGGCGGCGATCTGACCTCCGAACAAGCGGTCTCAGATCAATACCTGCTGGATGTGGAACGCGAAGCCTTCCTCAGCCTATTGGGCAACCAGAAGACGCTGGACAGGATACAGTATATGTTGATGAATAACAGACCTCTCAGAAACTAATTCAGAGACATTAGAATGTAGATACTAGATATTAGAAGATACATGCACAATTTTAAAGAGTTAATAATTTGGCAACGATCAAGAAAATTGGTGAAGGATATCTACAGTTTAACGTCCTTTTTTCCTGAGACTGAAAAGTTTGGTCTCACTTTACAATTGAGAAGATCAGCAATTTCAATACCATCTAATATAGCAGAAGGTTGTGGTAGATCTACCGACAAACAGTTGAATCATTTTTTAGAGATTGCTCAGGGATCATTGAATGAACTTATGACACAAATTTTAATATCATATGATCTAAAGTTTGTGGATAAAGAAACTGCTGATGTATTATTAAATGAAATTAACGAGCTACAAAAAATGACAAGAACTTTTATTAAAAATCTGAAAACCAAGAAGTCCAGGATCTAATATCTTAATACTAAAGTCTAATCAAAAATGAACGCATACATAATAAAAGGCTACCGCTCGGCTGTCGGTAAAGCAAAAAAGGGTGGATTCAAGAATTACAGGTCCGATGACCTCGCTGTAGACATTGTCACACATTTGATCAATGCAGTGCCAGAACTCGACGCAAAGCGGATCGATGATGTCATCGTGGGCTGCGCCAATCCCGAAGGGGAACAGGGCCTCCAGGTCGGCAGGCTGATCTCCGCACGTGCCCTGGGCTACGAAGTGCCCGGAATGACGGTCAACAGGTATTGCGCATCAGGACTGGAAACGATTTCCATTGCCACGGCCAAGATCAAGGCGGGCATGGGGCATTGCTACATAGCTGGTGGGACTGAAAGCATGAGCCTCATCCCTATGACTGGATATAAGCTCACACCGAGCTACAAGGCCGCCATGGAATACCTGAACTACCACGTCAGCATGGGTGCCACAGCTGAAGCTGTTGCCAATAAGTACGGCATCACGCGCGAACAGGCCGATGAATTTTCCTACAAATCCCATATGAATGCTGCTGCTGCCATAGATGAGGGTAAGTTTAAAGATGAGATCGTGCCTGTGACCGTACCGGATGTTTTTGTCAGGGATGGCCAACGCGTCGAATCATCGCATACGGTTGACACAGATGAAGGCGTCAGAAGGGACACAACTATAGAAGGCCTTGCCCGACTGAGACCCGCCTTTAAAAATGGGGGCATGGTCACGGCAGGTAACTCCTCACAGACTTCTGATGGCGCAGCCTTTGTGATCGTTATGTCCGAGGCCATGGTCAAGGAACTCAACCTGGAACCCATCGCGCGCCTTATCGCTTGCTCAGTGGGAGGCGTTGACCCGCTCTACATGGGGATAGGACCCTGTGTGGCGATCCCTAAAGCATTGAAGCAGGCAGGGCTGAAACTGGATGACATTGAGCAAATTGAATTGAATGAAGCATTTGCCACGCAGGCCTTGTCCGTCATCAAGGAAGCCCACCTCAATCCGGATATCGTGAATGTCAATGGCGGTGCCATCGCCCTGGGACACCCCCTGGGTTGCACAGGTGCCAAGCTTTCAATCCAGTTGCTTAATGAGATGCGCCGCAGGGATCAGAAATACGGCATGGTCACAGCTTGTGTGGGTGGAGGCCAGGGCATTGCTGGCATCTTTGAGCGATTGGCGTGAAAAAGTGATATAATTAATAGTGATTAATGAATAGTGATTTGTCCCTACAAAAATCTTTAATCATTATTCATTACTTCATTATTCATTAGACATTATTCGTTCGGCCATTTACAGCTGCCGCAGTCAACAAAAATATCAAAGGCATTATCGCCAAAAAGTGCTTGTCCCAGCAATAGGCATACACACTCTCCAGCAAGATAAAAAGGATCAGGGCGATCTTGGCATACAGGAATTCCTGGGCTTTGACGAAGAGCATTTCCCTTAGGGCAAAAAGTCCCCAAAACAGGAGCACAGGCACAACCACGTAAGAAAGGACGCCTATTTTAACCAGGGCAATATCCAACAAACCAGCTGTATCAGGCAATCCACCGTAA
>JBFKJL010000098.1:0-8180 GCA_041631795.1 Saprospiraceae bacterium
AAGATCGCTGTCATGGGTGGAGAACAAGCTGCGAAGGTCTTGACGCAAATCAAGGTCAGTGCCCTCAAAAAATCTGGACAGGAAACCGACCTTGAAGCGGAAATGGACATGTTTAACGAGATAAAGGCCAGGTATGAAGAGCAGACCAGCCCCTATTATGCTGGGGCGCGACTCTGGGTGGATGCCATCATCGATCCCAGGCAAACCCGGTCGTTCATTTCCATGGGGATCGCCATGGCGGAGCATGCGCCCGTGGAACCCTTTAACGTAGGTGTCATTCAAACCTGATCGCGCTGTGAAGATTGTCGCTAAAACCCTCTTTGGCCTGGAAGATGTGCTGGCCGCCGAACTTCAGGCACTCAAAGCCTGGAATGTCAAAACCGTCCGGCGCGGCGTCCTTTTTGAAGGGGGGTGGCCGGAATTGTACAAGGCCAATTACACATGCCGGACCGCGCTGAGATTCCTGGTGACAATTTCCCGTTTCCCCATCCATGATGATCAAGATCTTTACAACAAGATTGGGCAAATCAACTGGTTGAAATATTTGAGGCCGGACATGACCATTGCCCTTTCTGCAACAGTCAAATCGGATTATTTTAACAACAGCCAGTACGCCATTCAAAAGGCCAAGGACAGTATCGTGGACCAGCTGAGAACACAGACTGGGCGACGCCCTGATGTCGACACCACCCACCCTGACATACGCATCCACCTCCACCTCTATGGTTCCGACTGTACGGTCATGCTCGACAGCAGTGGGTTTTCACTTCACAAGCGCAATTACAGGACACTGTCTGGTATCGCTCCCCTGAATGAAGTCCTCGCTGCCGGTATCCTCTCCCTTGCAGGCTGGGATGGCCAAGCAGATTTTCACGATCCTATGTGCGGCTCAGGGACCTTCGTTTGCGAAGCGCTCATGCGCGCCACCCGAACGCCTGCCGGTTTTCGGATCAATAGATTCGGCTTTCAGAACTGGCTCAACTACGATGAAGCTTTGTTCAAACGCATCAGGGAGGAGGCCGACAGTCAAATGCAGCCATTGACCTGCGCCATAACCGGGAGTGATCTCCACCAACGGGCAGTCGGCATGACTCGTAAGAACATTGCCCCCCTGCCTTCATCCGAAAAAGTGCGCCTCTTTAAGAACGACTTCTTCCATGTCCCCGGCCGGCCCGGTACCGTTCTGTTCCTCAATCCCCCGTATGATGAAAGAATGCAATCCGAGGACATCCTGGCCTTCTACAAAAGGATTGGTGACACCCTCAAGCAAAGATGGTCCGGGTCTGAAGCATGGATCCTCAGCGGACATATTGAAGCATTGAAAAAAATAGGATTAAAGACTTCCAGGAGAATCCACCTGCTCAACGGGCAGATCCCGTCAAAACTCCATAAATTTGACATGTACATCGGTTCAAAATCACAAGCATGAAAAGATTCGGAATGATTGGCTTCCTGTCATTTTGGGTATTCACCGCATGGGGTCAAAGCCCAGAAAAGACATACCCGAGTCCTTCAATGATTGTCCGGCAGGCCCCTTTGACAACGATCGCGGAGACTATGCCTGGTCAGGCCGTTGAGACAGGACCATACAGGAAGATTTACAATGCTTCCCTCGGTGTATTTTGTAAAACAGAGAATAAGGTCAGGCAAAGTGTACAATTTCCTGTTAAAATCCGCCTGGGTACGAGCAGCTATGTCGATAAAATTGAAGGCAAATGATAATTTTCATTACTTTTGAAGTCACTTTTTGAAAAGTTTTATTTTTTATTTTTTAATTAATTAATACGATGAGACAAATTAATTTGAATCTTTCCTCAATTCTACTGATAGGTTTCTTTGCCATGTCTTTAGTGACATTCAATTCCTGCAGTGACGATGAAGTCACCGGATGCACAGATGCCAATGCAGAAAACTTTAACGCTGAAGCCGTGATGGATGATGGTACTTGCGTTTATGCCAGGGACAAATTCCTGGGCGACTTCTTCGGAAGCATCACATGTGCCGGAGCGTTGGCCTCCATTAACACAGACAGCCTTACGTTTACTGTAGCGCCGGGTCTGGGTACCAATGTCAGCGAAACTCTGATCACATTGACAAGTGGCGCTGTGGCTGGAGCGACATTTACGTCCACGGTCAGCGGCAACAACCTCGATGTGGATGCCACCCTCCCAGGTGTACCGTTATTGGATATCACTGGTGACGGTGTTCCAGATCCGATCGACCTCGAAGTCGGCGGTGCCGCTTCTATGGATGCAGCAGAGGTCGTTCTTTCAGGTAACCTGAACATCGCTGTCAAAAGCCCTGGCTCAGGTGCGACATTGGCAACTGATGTGTGTGCTATCGAGGGAACGAAACAGTAAGATAGCTCATAGCTCCAAGTTGTAAGCTCAAAGTGCCGTTATAAACGGTAACCAGACAAGGTCTGCCTACATCGGGGCTCAAGCAATCAGTTTTTTTGGAAAAATGAAAAAGCTGTGCGGGATATCCTGTGCAGCTTTTTTAAATTTGAGATCTGATCAAAGCATAAAGGTTGATCAATAGGCCATTCCACTTAAGTTTAAGTTCAAGTTTAAACTTAGACGTAGATTTAGACTTATAATAGATCAAAAAGATCCCTCACCCCTATATAACTCGCCTTCGTAAAGCCTTCCCCAAATTCCGCATTGATATGTCGGCCATAAAAGCGGGCCTTGGCCTTGATGAATTCCATGAAGGACTGGGTTGAGATAGGTGTAACAGGGCCTTCATCACCAGGTTTGTAGAATTGGGTTTCAAAACACCGGATCAAGGCCATTTTCTTTTCCATGTATTTGTCAATATTCACGACAAAATCGGGGCTAATATGCCGGTCCTGAATATAGTGATAGACTTGGTCCGGACGCCAGTGATCCTGCTTTTGACCATTGATCGCGGTCTCGATCTTGAGGAGGCCCGACAAGTAGCAAGCATCGGAAACCAGCGTGGCCGCCCTTCCGTGATCCGGGTGCCTGTCGGTTATGGCATTCGCCAAAACGATGCGCGGACGGAACTTCCGGATCATCCTGACGACCTTGAGTTTGTTTTCGGCATTGATGTCGAAGAGGCCATCGGGAATGCCCACATTTGTCCTGAAACGAGCGCCCATCAATTCTGTGGCGCGGGCGGCTTCTGATGCCCTTGTTTGGTCCGTGCCCCTGCTTCCGAGCTCACCACGCGTCAAGTCAAGCAAACCCACAGAGTAGCCCAGGTCAATATGCCTGAGCAGGGTTCCGCTGCAACTCAGCTCAATATCATCGGGATGGACGCCTATGGCTAAAATATCAATGCCGTGATGCATAGTTTACCATCTTATGAGGGCGCTTCCCCAAGTGAACCCGCTGCCGAAGGCGGCAAGGCAGACGATGTCGCCTTTTTGGATCTTGCCTTCTTCCCATGCTTCTGTGAGGGCGATCGGAATGGAGGCTGCGGTCGTATTGCCATACTTCTGGATATTGTTGTAGACCTGGTCATCGGAAAGTCCCATTGACCTCTGAATGAATTGCGATATACGCAGATTGGCTTGGTGCGGGATGAGCATCCTGATGTCTTTTGTGTCCATCCCAGTTGTTTTTAGAGCTTCCTGGATCACTCTCGAAAACTTCACAACAGCGTTTTTGAATACAAGTTGTCCATTCATATGCGGGAAAGTCATGCCATCCCTGATGATCTTATCGGTCAGGAACAAGCCCCCATAGGTATCTGCGGGTGGAAAGCCATAGATATCAGGATCTTCATCGTGGTATCCGCCATGTGACCCGGGACTGATTAAAGCCAATTCCTCAGCATGGGTGCCATCGGCGTGCAAGTGTGTTGTCAGGATACCCTCGTCCTCATTTTCTGTGGGCTGAAGCACAGCTGCCCCGCCCCCATCGCCGAAGATCACCGTCACATTCCTGCCACGCGTCGAGAAGTCCAGCCCCATCGAGTGCATTTCCGCACCCACGAGCAGGACATTTTTGTACATACCGGTTTTGACAAACTGGTCTGCCACCGAAAGCCCGTAAATGAAGCCGGAGCATTGATTCCTGATGTCCAGGGCACCGACCTCGGTTTTTGTGATGCCCAACTCGCGCTGCAATAGAACACCACACCCAGGGAAAAAATAATCAGGGCTTAGTGTGGCAAAGATGATAAAGTCGACATCTTCCTTTGTGATGCCCGCACGCTCAATGGCGATTTCGGCAGCACGTGCACCCATCGTAGTCGTTGTTTCTTGGTGCTTTTGACCATACCTCCGTTCACGAATACCCGTCCGCTCCTGTATCCATTCATCCGAAGTATCCATGATTTTTGAGAGTTCATCATTCCTTACAACCCGTTCGGGGACATAATATCCCAGGCCGGCAATTTTGGTTCGTTTCATAGGCTTGTAAGATAATAAACAATACGAAAAAATGCATTGAGGATGCATATAAGATCAAGTTAAGTATCTTAGTCCAGAATTATGGAAAAATTGAAGAATGGTATAAAGGATTTCACTTATTATTTGTTCTCGCCGCTGGTCAACCTGTTGATGAAGGCTGGCGTTACGCCAAACATGGTCACAGTGGTCGGTTTTTCCCTCAATGTACTTTCTACGGTAGTCCTCATATACGGTGCCGAATACGGCGAACGGAACAACCATAAATACATCGCCTACGCCGGGATCATTATTCTATTGGGGGGGTTGATGGACATGCTGGACGGCCGACTGGCCAGAGTGAGCCAACAGGCGAAACCGTCCGGTGCACTCTTTGATTCCGTTATAGACCGGTACAGCGAACTGGTGATGTTTTTCGGCTTTTGCTACTACCTCGTCACCCAGGACTATCTCCTGACATCCATATTCTGCTTTATTGCCATGATCGGCTCTATTATGGTGAGCTACACTCGCGCGCGTGCAGAAGGACTCGGCATTAATGCAAGTGTAGGACTGATGCAACGTCCTGAACGCATTGTCCTGGTGTCATTTGCAGCTATTGCCTGCGGAGTGTTTTCATATTTTGCTGGGGGCGATTACACCTACGAAGTCGATTGGCTCCCTGTACCTTTTTTCGAGCCTATATCCGTATTCAGCTGGCCGGTCTTTTTCCTGGCCATATCCGCAAACATTACAGCGCTGAGGCGATTGACCTATGCTAAAAAAACACTTGAATCCAGTCACGACAATACGGCGAATTCGTGAGTAAATGATTTGCAGACTTTGAGTTTTGGCTTACCTTTAGGTCGCCATAAAAAACACATGACAACTGATCTTTCCAAATCGCAATACGATTATATCGGAGAAAAAGGCCTCCCGGAAGATTATCCCGTGCCTAATGAAATTGAATGCCTGCTTTTTTATATCCAACGTAACCTGAACAAGAATACAGTCGTCTACGAGCTCAACAAATATCCCAATGGACGAGTCAACCCCCACTATCCCATGCGGGTTTATTGGGTTCAGTATTCTGACGGAGGTGTTCAGGAAGAATTGAATTTTATCCAAAACAAACTGGCCTTTGGCTATACAACAGAACAAATCGATGCCAATACATTCGAGATCATCATGGTTTCCTACAAGGCTCTCAGGTTTTTCCTTGCCCAAGACAATGACGGCAGGCATCGCGTCATTACAACGATTAACGGCACACAATCCTACCTGAGCAATATATATGTTTATGCCAATGAACTGGGATTATTCCCGGATGTTAAATACTTTGAATTGTATGGCGAGACGGTGGACTCGAGATGTCCCTGTTATCAAAAAATTCTAATATAAATTATCGGCGGAGCGTTCATGGACAGGGCTACAAGAAGACTTCTCTTTTATTACGTCGTTTTTACAGTTGGCTACTGGTTGTGGTTTGGACTTGTGGTCCAAAACCACCCCAATCACATCATCTTTTATAGTCTTATCACCCTTGGGTTTTTTGCCACCAGGGTGAGCAGGAAACTGGTTATCGCCTTTACGCCCTTTTTCATTTACCTCCTCATGTATGACTCCCTGCGTATATTGCACAAGTTTGAACTGTTCCCGATACACAATGAAGGGTTGTACAATCTCGAACTGGCCTTGTTTGGTGTGCATTATCAAGGGACCCTGATGACATTATGTGAGTACTTTGAAATCACCCAAAACGCCTTTCTTGATATTTGGTCAGGAGCTTTTTACATCACCTGGGCCCCATTCCCGATCTTATTTGGGCTCTGGCTTTTCTTTAAAAATCAAAGACCCCTACTTTTCAGGTTCTGGAGCTGTTTCCTCATTGCCAATGTCATTGGCATCATTGGATACATCGTCTTTCCAGCCGCCCCTCCGTGGTATTACCTGCAATACGGCAGCGAGATCATCAGGAATGCTGGAGGTGAAGCTGCCGGTCTGGCCAGGTTTGACGAGATCATTGGCATTCCCCTGTATACCACAATGTATTCCAAGGGAGCCAATACTTTTGGGGCCTTGCCATCCATGCATGCCGCCTTTCCAATGATACTGACTTACTACGCCCGCAAAGCCGGAAATACCACCCTTGTCATTCTTTTCTTCTTAAGCATGATAAGCATTTGGTTTTCAGCTGTTTACACAAGCCACCATTACCTAATTGATGTTGTGTTGGGAATTGTTTGTGGTATTTTGGGTATTATTATCATGGAATTTATAGTAAATCGTAACTTTGCTGTTCGATTTTTCAAATATATCGACGTTAAAATTCAGTAGATTCAAAACTTTGTGGCGTCATGATGAAGAAAAAAATGGAGGCTTACACAGCACCTCAACAAGTCCAGAAATTGGGCCTCTATCCATATTTCAGGGTCATTGAGTCAGAGCAGGATACTGTTGTCAAAATACAAGGCCAGGACGTGATGATGTTTGGCTCTAACAGCTACCTGGGCCTAACCAATCATCCCAAACTCAAAGAAGCTTCAAAAAAGGCCATTGACAAGTACGGTTCCGGTTGTGCTGGAAGCCGCTTTTTAAATGGCACACTTGATATCCATCTTGAGTTGGAAGAAAAATTGGCAAATTACGTTGGAAAAGACAGCGCCCTGGTCTTCAGCACCGGCTTCCAGGTCAATCTTGGGGTCATTTCATCCATCCCAGGTAGGCACGACTACATCATCATTGACGATCTCGATCACGCCTGTATCATCGATGGTGCGCGCCTCTCCTTTGCCAAAGTACTGAAATACAGGCACAATGATATGGCATCGCTTGAAAAAGTCCTCCAGAAAACAGAAATGGACAAGATCAAGCTGATCGCCGTCGATGGTGTTTTCAGTATGGAAGGCGACCTGGCCAACCTGCCAAAGATTGTGGAACTGGCCAAAAAGTACAACGCCAATGTCATGGTCGATGACGCACATGGTCTTGGCGTCATGGGTGATCTGGGCCGGGGTACGGCCAATCACTTCGGGCTGACGGATGATGTCGATCTCATTATGGGTACATTCAGCAAATCGCTGGCCTCGATCGGGGGGTTCATTGCCTCGGATTTTGCGACGATCAATTTCCTGAAACACAATGCGCGAAGCCTCATTTTCAGCGCCAGTATTGCTCCCGCAAATGCCGCCAGTGTGATCGCCGCAGTAGATCTTATCCTGGAAGAACCCGAGCGTATCGAGAAATTGTGGGATAACACGCGTTTTGCCATGGATCTGTTCAAACATTACAAGTTTGACACAGGGCATACTGTAACGCCGATCATACCCATATATATTCGCGACGACTTCAGGACTTTCAAGTTGACACGCATGCTCCTCGATGACGGCGTATTTGTTAACCCAGTCGTTTCTCCTGCTGTGCCGAGTTCATCTTCACTGATCCGGTTCTCGCTGATGGCCACACATAATCATGACCAGATCCAGGAAGCCATCGAAAAAATTTATAAGATCTGCAGAAAAATTGGTGTATTTGACGCCCAAAAGGCCACCGTATGAACATCATCATTAAGGCTGCGGAATCAAAATCCGATGTCAGGGCCTTTATAAATTTTCCCCACGATTTGTACAGGGGTGATTCCTGTTACGTCCCGGAGTTGTACCTCGCTCAAAAGGAGATGTTCAATAAAAAGAAGTATCCATTTTTTGAGTATGGCGATGCCCGCCTTTTCCTCGCTTTTCAGAACAACACGATCGTCGGCAGGATTGCTGCCATTAAAAATGACAGATACAACGACTACCACAAATCGAATATCGGTTTCTTC
>JBFKJL010000099.1:0-8163 GCA_041631795.1 Saprospiraceae bacterium
GGCAATGCAACAGCCTTGTCAATAAAAAATCCACCTTTGCTCAAGCTCCGGTGGATTGGACATTTGCATGAAAAGAAAATAACAACGATTCTCCTATATGTCGCTTCAGGTCCCTTGCAATTTTTAGTCTACCCTCGCAATGTATATTGCCCTGAATATAACTCTGCTTGTGCCAGGATTCTTTAATTTAATAAGGCACTAACATCCAGCATGATAAGTGATAATTTCTATCCTTGTGCTGCCATTCTCCATTTGACGGAGTCGTACGGGTGTGGGAATGCCGACCCTGATGTCATTAATGCGGCCATGGCCATTTTCGACAAATACTGAATTACTGTTGTACGTGTTGATCTCATATTTGGTCAATAGCATACTTTTAAGGAGGTGGTAGACATCCATGATCTTTGTATTCGAAAGCACAATTGAAGCCTTGTAATGGTAGTCGTTATGCTCCCTGGTATAGATATGCCCATTGTTAAACTTTTGTGTGATCTTGACATCATTGCCGTGTTTGATGGTGTCAGTCTGCGCTGTAGCGTAGAAGTTGTTTTCAAGCCAGTTAACCAATGGGTAGGTGATATCAAGATCTTCATTCGTCACTTCAAATTCTCCTACTGGAAGCGGCAAATGTGTGAGAAATCCACTGAATACATATCCGGTCCGGCCTTCGAATTCGATTTCCACCCAATGTCCCCTTGTCCATTCAATGACAAAATCTTTGTCCGTTTCTCCATGTTCGAGGACATAGACAGGCTGGCCAAATGGAATAATATCGATGACCTGGGATTCCATGTATGGCGCTGTACGCAATTTTAACCCGGAAAGGGCAATGACATTCATGGTATCTTCCCCGGGGTTGGGCAGGCTGTAAAGACTTAGGCTTGTTGAGGCGATCAGGATGAAACAAATGCAATTTTTCATAACTCTATGGATTTGTTGAATTAATGTTTGTCTTTTCAAAAATCCACAGAAGAGGTATCAATTTCCTGACAGATGAGTATTCGTGTCGTATTAGAGAGTATCTGTAGTCCTGGACTTTGTTTTTGTTTTGTAAAAATGGAAGTACTGGACAAGGGCCACTGCTGAAAACAACAGGAAGTAATACATGAAGAACCGCCAGGTGGAGACAATAAGCGGGAGGGCGGTTTTGGGAATTTCGCCTCCAAAAATCAGGAAGAATGAGGCCTCTGAACCCCCGGTAGCGCCTGGTGTGGGCACAAATATCATTGTGACATAAACGATCCATTGTTGGAGGTAGATCTGGAATGGTTTGAAGTCAATGTCCAGGGCAGACAGCAGGATGATGAGCACGGAAAACTTGGACATCCACTGGAGGATGAGAATGCTAAAACTCATGACCAGATGACCAAATCCGTTCTTAAGAACCTGTTTGAAGGTATCGATCATTTCGTGCCACCCATGACCCAATTCTTGGACGAGGTGCATCCAGGATTTGCGGATCTTTCCGGGTACCAGTTTATACACGGGAACCGAGATGTGAAGAGCCTTCAATATCAATAATAACACGATCAATGTGACGATCCCCAGGATGAGAAATTGATTTGAAATGATCGTTTCTCCAATGGTCCTTAATATTTTCATGATCTTTTCCCTGATATGGAAAAACCCAATGATAAGAATGCTGACATACATGATAAAGTCCTCGACACCACCCTGAATGGTCAGGAATCCGGCCTTACCCGGCGAAAGTTTATTGTTGATCAGCAGCCCCAGTTTTATAGGACCTCCACCGATAAGAGTAGGCGTGATGGCTGCCCCCAGCTCTGTGTAAATCGCAATTTTAAGGCAAGTGCGAAATGACAACCGTTGTTCAAGGTACGAGGTCCAGATCATCATCCTTAAGGCGTGCCCGATCCATGGAAAATATAGGAGGCCCACAATAGCTATGATGTGGTAGAATTTGAGGACAGATAAAAAGGCGAAGACATTTTGATCGTTCGTCAGGAGAAGAAACACCAGGTGAGCAATGATTCCGATACTGACCACGATGACCAGCCTGTTGATGATTTTCTGCAAATCAAAGGTAGGGGGTGTCGCCTGGGTTTTGTCCAAAATACCTGGTTAAGACCTGCAAGTTACATGTTCCTTCTGTATTGTCCGCCGACCTCGTACAGGGCCTGTGTAATTTGGCCCAGGGAAGCGTACTTGCTGACGTCCATGAGGACATCAAACAGGTTTTTATTTTCAAGAGCAGCTTTTTTCAGTCTTTCCAGGCCAGCCTGAGTGGTTTCCCTGTGAGTGGATTTTAGATTCTCCAGACCTTTGATCTGTTCTTCTTTGTCTTCAAGGGTGGCCCTGATCACCTCGGTCGGAACTACAGTTGGAGATCCATCCTTTGAAAGGAATGTATTGACCCCAATAATAGGATATTCACCAGTATGTTTGAGTGTTTCGTAATACAGGCTCTCTTCCTGAATCTTGCCTCTTTGATACATGGTTTCCATTGCGCCCAGGACCCCTCCTCTTTCCGTGATCCTGTCAAATTCATGGTAAACTGCTTGTTCGACCAGATCTGTCAGTTCTTCAATGATGAATGATCCCTGGAGGGGATTTTCATTTTTCGCCAGTCCCAGTTCGTGGTTGATGATCAATTGGATGGCCATTGCCCGGCGAACGCTTTCCTCTGTGGGAGTAGTGATGGCTTCGTCATAAGCATTTGTATGTAGTGAATTGCAGTTGTCATAAATCGCATACAGCGCCTGTAATGTTGTGCGGATATCATTGAATGAGATTTCCTGGGCATGGAGCGATCGCCCCGATGTCTGAATGTGGTATTTCAGTTTTTGTGATCGTTCGTTGCCTTGATATTTATATTTTAAAGCCTTGGCCCAGATCTTGCGAGCCACGCGGCCTATCACTGCGTATTCGGGATCAATACCATTGCTGAAAAAGAAGGACAGGTTCGGGGCAAAGTCGTCAATATGCATACCGCGGGATAGATAGTATTCAATGTATGTAAAGCCATTGGCCAGGGTAAAGGCCAGTTGAGTTATAGGATTGGCTCCTGCTTCTGCAATATGGTATCCCGAAATGGAGACGGAATAAAAATTCCTGATCTTGTTGTCAATAAAGTATTCCTGCATGTCGCCCATCAACTTCAGGGAGAATTCAGTGGAAAAGATACAGGTGTTTTGAGCCTGGTCTTCTTTGAGAATGTCAGCCTGAACGGTGCCTCTTACAGCGGAAAGGGCCCTGGACTTTAACTGGGCATAGATGTGAGGTTCAAGGACCTGGTCGCCGGTGATACCCAGAAGTAACAGTCCCAATTTATTGTTGCCTTTGGGGATGTCCCCTGTGTAACCAGGTCGGGCCAGTCCACGCTCATCGTAAAGCTTTGCAAGAGCTTCATCGACCATGTACTGCAAATTATTTTCGATGATGTATTTTTCGCATGCCTGGTCGATTGCGGCATTCATAAAGAAAGCGCACATCGTTGCTGCCGGTCCGTTGATCGTCATGGAAACAGATGTCTTTGGATCGCCAAGGTCAAAGCCGGAATAGAGTTTTTTAGCATCGTCCAGGCAGCAAACGCTGACCCCGGAATTACCGATCTTCCCATAGATGTCCGGCCGGTGATCAGGGTCCTCGCCGTACAGGGTCACGGAATCGAAGGCCGTGGACAATCTTTTGAAGGGCAGATCTGCGGAGAGGTAATGAAACCGCTTGTTTGTTCTTTCCGGCCGACCTTCACCGGCAAACATCCTGGTCGGATCTTCACCTTTGCGTTTGAACGGAAAGACACCTGCAGTAAAAGGGAATCTGCCGGGGACATTTTCCTGCATCTGCCACTTGAGTATGTCTCCCCAATCCCTGTACTGGGGCAAGGTTATTTTTGGAACCCTGGTTTTGGAGAGACTATGTGTAAAGGTTTGGACCCTGAGTTCCTTATGGCGGACCTTGAAGACATAATCATCGGCGGCATAATCAGACTTCACCTGGTCCCAGTCAAAGACCAGGGGCCGAAGATCGACATCAAGGCGATCCCGAAGGGTGCTGTATCTTTCCTTAAGTTTATCGGTGACAGGGTCATCATCTTTTGAGTTGAGGATCGTGGTATTGAGACAGTAGAGTTGGGAGGCAATCCCGGATTGCTCACTGACCCAATGATCATATCTTTTATTTGAATCGACAATTTCAGATAGGTACCTGTTTCGTTTGGTCGGGATGATGAAGATTTTTTGGCTATCCCCGGTATTCAGGGCCAATTGACTGTCTAATCCGTATTGCCCTTTTTTGTTTAACAAACCGATTAGTGATTTATACAGCCTGTTTGTGCCCGGGTCATTGAATTGAGAGGCGATTGTACCGTAAACGGGAATTTCTTCATCAGCAATTTCCCACAATTCGTGGTTGCGTTTATATTGTTTTTTGACATCGCGCAGGGCATCCAGGGCGCCTTTTTTGTCAAATTTATTGATCGCGATAAGGTCAGCAAAATCGAGCATATCGATCTTTTCAAGTTGAGTGGCTGCTCCATACTCGGGTGTCATCACATAGAGGGAAAGGTCCGAATGATCGACGATTTCAGTATCTGACTGCCCGATGCCTGATGTTTCCAGGATTACCATGTCATAGCCTGCGACCTTGAGCACATCGACGGCTCCTTTGATATGTTTGGAAAGGGCGAGATTGGATTGGCGCGTGGCAAGTGAGCGCATGTAAATGCGATTGTTGTTGATCGCGTTCATCCGTATCCTGTCGCCCAACAATGCCCCTCCAGTTTTTCTTTTGGAAGGGTCAACAGATATGATGCCAAGCGTTTTTTCAGGGAAATCCAGGAGAAAACGCCGAACGATCTCATCGACCAGGCTCGACTTGCCTGAGCCGCCGGTGCCTGTGATGCCCAATACCGGTGTGGTCAGTTTGTCGGCTTTCATTTCAACGGCCTTGATCCATTCCTCGTTTTCACGCGGGAAATTTTCCAGTGCTGATATCAGCCTGGCCACATACCTGGGGTTTGTAGATTCGATCTCCTGCACTTCGCCGTTGAGCGACTGACCGATTGGAAAGTCTGATTGCATCAATACATCATTGATCATGCCCTGGAGTCCCATATGTCTTCCATCATCCGGTGTATAAATTCGACTGATGCCATATTCGTGCAATTCCCGGATTTCTTCGGGTAAAATTGTTCCGCCTCCACCACCGAATATTTTGATATGGCCGCAACCCCTTTCCTCGAGCAGGTCGTGGACGTATTTAAAATATTCCATGTGCCCCCCCTGGTAAGACGTGATGGCGATGGCCTGGGCATCTTCCTGGATGGCCGTATTCACAATTTCACGGGCTGACCTGTTGTGACCGAGGTGAATAATTTCAGCACCTGAGCGCTGCATAATGCGTCGCATGATATTGATCGCGGCATCGTGTCCGTCAAACAGGGATGCTGCAGTGACAATGCGTACCTTATTTACGGGTTTGTATGGATCTGTCTTTATCATATGGCCTTGCAAAAATACAAATATGATGGGTTACATACCGTATTTGAGTACCTGAATCAGTTCATTGGTGATCATGGCGGACGCTCCCCACAGCACTTCACCATCTATGTCAAAGTAAGGCACTTTATGGACGCGGAACCCCCGGATATTCATATTCCGCAATTTCAGGTTGTCGGGGTTGATGATTTTTTGTAGAGGCACTTCGATCGTGTAATCCACTTCGCTTTCCTGGATGACGAAACTGGGGTAATAATCGATGTAGCCTACATAAGGTGTTATCAGGAAATTGCTGACATAGACATAGATGTCACTTAAGCGGCCGATGATCTCTATTGAATCACGGGGAATACCTATTTCTTCCTCCGTTTCCCTGGTCGCAGTCGCTTTGAGTGAGGCATCGGATTTATCCAGCTTGCCGCCGGGAAAACTGATCTGTCCCCCATGTTTGTCGTGAGGATTGTGCGATGGTCTTTTGATATAGACCAAATTCAGATTTTCATCTTTACCGGGAAAGAGCAAGGCCAGAACTGCAGCCTTCAGGTGGCCATCAGGCTGACTTTTATACCTCTCATGGTATACCGGGGACAGTTCTGCATGGGCCTTCCACCCCGGGAGGGGCTGTGAGAGCCTTGATTTCAGTCTGTGAAGGACACTTTTTTGCATAATTCTCACAAGAATAAACGAAATAGGGTGAAATTTAAAAATACATTTACGAAATTTGCCGGGCATTCGCCCGAGTGCTGGAACTGGTAGACAGGCATGGTTGAGGGCCATGTGTCCTTATGGGCGTGCGGGTTCGAGTCCCGCTTCGGGCACCCTTTTCTTCTTTTCACTACTCCAATTAAAGTAATTTACATATAGGAAACTTTTTAATAAGTTTTTTGTTAATATTATTGATTTTAATCATATTTACAGGTATATTCGTCCTGACGAAAAGCAATCAATCTCAATTGATCTTGTATTAGTAAACGAAAGATATTTAACTATCATAAAGAAGTAGTTTTCTTATTTTGAGACCTTAGTCGAAAGAGCCTGAGTTTTTAAACTTGGGCTTTTCGCTTTTTAATATACAAGATTCCCACACTGGCCACAATACATAAGATGCCCGAATAGCCCCACATTGTGTGAAATCCAAAACGGTCAGCAAACGACATGCCCAGGATAGGTGTGATCACATGGGCCACAGAAAATGCCATTGTATAGAGACCCATATATTTGCCCCTGTTGTGTGATTGGGAAAAGGTGAGGGCCACAGTATTGCTGAAAGGAAAACTGATGATTTCCCCAAAGGAAATGAAAAGGATATAGAGCACAGCAGAAAGCACGACGACTTTGATCAGGCTCAGGGAGAGAAATCCGAGGGCGATCAGTAGCCCCCCAACAAAAACCATAAACTCCGCTCTGAACCTGTTTTCTGTCTTGAAGATTATAGGCATTTCAAAGACCACGATGGTCATACCGCTCAATGCCATCAGCAATCCGATGTGGGATTCATTGAATCCGAAAACTGTTTTGAAGAACACGGGTATGGTGTAAATCAAATGAAAAAAGACAACGATCACCGTGGTCAGGGCTGCCAGGTATGCCAGGTAGGGCATGTTTTTCCAGGGAGCAATGGCGTCATCGGGAATCCTGAAGTCGACCTCGTCCTTATCCAGACTTCTCTTTTTTTTATTCTTAAAAAATGAATAAAAGACCAGGAAAGCCAAAAAAACTGAACCTGCATTGATAATAAACAGGAGGTCATAGCCCAGCAGGTGCGCCACATAGCCACCGAGAAAAGGGCCTATGGCATAGCCGAGATTGATGGCCATTCGGACCAGGGACAGGGACCTTGTGGTGTTGCCTTGTTTTGAGAAGGCTTCGATGGCAGTCAAGTTTGCAGGCCGGAATGTATCGGCAATAAAGCTAATAGCAAAAAACCCAATGCACAGGAGAATGAATGTTTTCAGGTGAACCACAATGAGAAAAGACACCGAAGAGATCAATAGACTGAATAGCATGACCCGGTAAAATCCAAATTTGTCTGTCAGCACACCCCCAATAAAAGATCCACTCACGGATCCCAGGCCAAAACATGCCATTATGATGCCGCAATCATACAAACTGTAACCGAGCGCCTGGTTGAGATATATGCTCATAAAGGGCAAGACCATCGCGCCACTGCGGTTGATCAGCATGACGAGGGACAGCAGCCAAATTTCGCGTGACAAACCAGAAAAAGATTGGAAGTATATCCTGACCAGGGGTATCCTCGACAGGCGATTAACCATGATTGTTCAGGGCTTGGACTTTGAGGCGTTGAAGGAAAGGGCTGGCAAAAATAAAATCATGAAGGACCTCATTGTCGCTGTCCATGACCTCATCTTTATGGCCATGCCATGCGAGATTACCCTCATGAAGGAGACAGATGTTCTCGCCAATTTCCATCACAGAATTCATGTCGTGTGTATTGACGATCGTTGTGATGTTGTGGTCATGGGTGATATCGCTGATCAACTCATCGATTCTGATTGCGGTTTTGGGGTCTAACCCTGAGTTTGGCTCATCGACAAAAAGGTAATTGGGATCGAGTACGATGGCCCGGGCTATACCTACGCGTTTTTGCATACCTCCACTGATCTCTGACGGGTATTTGTCATTGATGCCTTCCAGGTTGACTTTTTCAAGACATGAATTGACCCTGTCCCTTTTTTCTTTA
>JBFKJL010000100.1:0-8142 GCA_041631795.1 Saprospiraceae bacterium
CAAATAAGATTCAAGGTCTTTTGTCCTGGAATGCGTCAGTGTGACAGTGGCATTGCCATTTTCCTTTTTGCGGCTCAGCAAAATCGAAATAGGTGTTCCAACAATATTGCTTCGCCCAACCACGACCACATGCTTCCCACTGGTTTCCACACCATACCTGTCGATCATTAAAATGATACCCAAAGGCGTCGCCGGAACAAAGCAATCGAGCCCCTGGGCCATGGAACCAAAATTATAGGGGTGAAAGCCATCCACATCTTTTCGTGGATCTATGGCGAGCAGGACCTTGTCTGGATCAATATGGCGCGGCAGCGGCAGTTGCACAATAAATCCATCAACATCTTCATCGTCATTGAGTTCGTGGACAATTTCAAGCAATTCATCTTCTGTCACACTTTTATCACGACGTATCAGTTTTGACTTGAAACCCACCTGTTCACATGACCGCACTTTATTTCTCATGTATGCCTCACTGGCGGGGTTGTCACCCACAAGGATAGCAGCAAGGAATGGTTCTCCTTTGCCATTGGCGACCAGTTGTTTAACTTCCCCAGCTATCTCCTCCTTTATCTTTTTGGATAACGCTTTTCCATCAAGTAAATTCACACCTCTGTATTTTGATGATCAAATAATCTATGGTCTGCAAATATGAGCAACTTTCCTGTAATACTCCCGATTAGGGCTCCAATTATTGCACCGCAGAGGATGTCGACAGGGAAATGGACACCGACATACACCTGGGCTATAGCGATCAGCCCCGCCCAAACCACAAAAACCCATTTAAAGCGCCAGCGTCTGAACAAAAACAACAGAAAAAATGCTATGGCAAAATGATTGGTGGCATGGGAAGACGTAAAGCTGTAGCCGGTGCTGCATGGAATTCTCAGTTGGATAGCCGGCAGATTGTCAACCTGTTGGCAGGGTCGCTGCCGCTGGACAGATGACTTGATGATCCGGCTGCTTACTGTATCCGAGGTGCCGATGGTGAGGGCGATCAATCCAAATATCAGCCACTTGCTCTGCCTGAAATTCATGAAAATAAAAGCTATTAAAAACAAGTACAAAGGCATCCAGAAGTATTTGTTTCTGAACAGAATGAACAGTTCTTCAAAGGGACCAAAATGCATCTGCCCATTAATGAACTCAAAAACCATAACATCCCAATGCAATATCGTTTCAAGCATCCTAAAAAATATCAACTGTCACAATATTAATATTTAGCTTTGTGATTCTGAATAAAAATTATGCCACTGTTAAAATCCATATCAGGCGTTCGCGGGACGATTGGCGGTACTATTGGACAGAATTTGACCCCGGCAGATATCGTCCGGACGACGTCCGCATACGGGAGCTTTCTGCTGGAAACCGGTCATACCAGGAAAGTTGTCGTTGGGCGCGATGGCCGGATGTCGGGCAAAATGGTCAGTGGTCTTGCCATTCAAACCCTTATCGGTATGGGCATCGACATCATTGATCTCGGGTTATCGACAACCCCGACAGTGGAAATGGCTGTTGTCGCAGAAAAAGCCGGAGGCGGTATAGTCTTCACGGCCAGCCACAACCCCGAAAACTGGAATGCCCTGAAGTTTCTTGACCATAAAGGTGAATTTATTTCCCGGGCAGCCGGCCAGCGGATCCTCGAACTTGAAAACGTATCACCGGAATATTCTGATTCCACAACGCTGGGCAGGCATCATGATGCCACCGAATATTTTGAATACCATGTGGCAAAGATCCTCGAACTGGAGATCATAGATGCTGATCTTATCCGCGCCCATAATTTCAATGTCGTCATAGACTGCATTAATTCCACAGGAGCGCTCGCGCTACCGGTCCTATGCGATGCCCTCAATGTATCCTTTGTGTTACTCAATGACAAGATCAATGGCCGGTTCAAGCACAACCCAGAACCGCTGCCGGCGCACTTATCTGAATTAATGGAAAAAACCAGGGAATCCAGGGCTCACCTGGGCATTGCTGTTGACCCTGATGTCGACAGACTGGCGCTTGTCTGTGAGGACGGCCAGCCCTTCAATGAGGAATACACCCTCATTGCCGCCTCGGATTTTGTCTTGTCCAGGACCCCAGGTCCCACAGTTTCCAACCTGTCATCGTCAAGGGCCCTCGCCGATATCACAAGGCGATATAACCAATCGTATTATGCCTCTGCTGTTGGAGAAGTGAATGTTGTTGAAAAAATGAAATCAGTGGGAGCTGTCATTGGCGGTGAAGGCAACGGCGGGGTCATATACCCTGCCCTCCATTATGGCCGTGACGCTCTTGTCGGGATCGCTTTTGTCCTCAACCTCCTGGCAGAGAAAAAATGCAGCCTTTCAGCATTAAAATCCGGGTATCCTGCGTATCACATCGTGAAGAATAAAATTGACCTTGACGATGGCGTGGCGTTCCAGGAGATAAAATCAACCCTTATCAGACATTTTAAGGAAGAAAAGGTTAATACGGAAGATGGCGTCAAAATCGATTTCGCTGAAGGATGGGTGCACATGCGACCTTCCAATACGGAACCGATCATCAGGGTATATGCAGAAGCCAAAACAGAGGAAAAGGCTGTACAATTAATAAAGAAAATGACCGAAACAATCAATGCCAACTAAATTCAATGACATAAGCACCAGGCCTTCCCTTGAGGATTATTTCCAGCCTTACAGGGAAAACATCATAGGCGCACACCAGGAATTTTTATCACCATATGGCAAGAAAAGGATCTTGTATGCTGACTGGATCGCCAGCGGCCGCCTGTACAAACCCATTGAAGACATTATGGCCTCCAGGGTTGCGCCTTTTGTGGGCAACACACATACACAGACGTCGACGACAGGCAGTGCGATGACAAAGGCCTACTACACATCCAAGCAAATTATTAAAAAACATGTCAACGCCGGCAAGGATGACATTCTTATCTCGTCAAACTCAGGAATGACCGGGGTTGTCAATAAATTCCAACGGATCCTCGGATTGAGATTGCACGAATCTTTCTATAGGTTTCGCGGCCAGATCGAAGAACGGCCAGTGGTTTTCATTTCACATATGGAACATCACTCAAACCAGACGTCATGGCTTGAAACAATCGCTGATGTTGAAGTCATCAATCCCGATGAAAACGGGTTGGTCGATTTGAGACATTTTGCCAAACTTCTCGTTAAGCATGCCAACAGAAAAAATAAGATTGCCGCTGTGACATCGTGTTCGAATGTGACCGGCATATTCACACCTTATCATAAAATAGCTGAAATGATCCATAAAGCAGGTGGTGTGTGTTTTGTGGATTTCGCTTGTTCGGCACCTTACATTAAAATTGACATGCACCCTGCAGATCATCCCGGAGGGCACCTTGATGCCATTTATTTCTCACCGCATAAATTCCTGGGTGGACCGGGAAGTTCGGGCATACTGATCTTCAACCAAAAACTTTATAATAATAAAATACCCGACAATCCGGGTGGGGGTACTGTCGATTGGACAAATCCATGGGGAGAACACAAGTATTACGATGAAATAGAGGACCGCGAGGACGGGGGAACCCCGGGTTTCCTCCAGACAATAAGGGTTGCATTGTGCATCCAATTGAAAGAACAAATGACCGTTTCCCGCATCCTGGACAGGGAGCATGAAATATTTGCGATGGTTTGGCCAAGGCTCAAACAGATTCCCAATCTCAATCTTCTCGCTGATAATGTTGACGAGCGCCTTGGTGTGTTATCGTTTTACATCAACGATCTCCACTACAACCTCGGGGTTAAATTATTGAACGATCGTTTTGGCATCCAGGTCAGAGGCGGGTGTTCCTGTGCAGGCACATATGGACATTATCTTCTTAGGGTTTCCTACGAGCAATCAAAGAACATCACGGAAAAAATAAACACCGGTGATCTGACATTGAAGCCAGGTTGGATCAGGCTTTCACTGCATCCTGTCATGACCGATGATGAAGTTGAGTACATTGTTCAAAGCATAGAAGCTTTGTGCAAGTATCACGGGGAATGGGCCCAGGATTACGTTTACAATATTTCTACAAACGAGTACGATCATAAGGAAATTCCCGACATCGAACAGTCTATAGTCAACCCATGGTTTACTTCTGAACTATTGTGACAATGAGTATTTACCTGGATTTCGCCGCGACCACCCCTCTCCTTCCCGAGGTTAAAAAAGTCATGACTGATGTCATCAATGACATTTATGGCAATCCATCTTCCATTCACAGCCACGGGCGAAAGTCCAGGATCCTCATTGAAAATGCACGGAAGACCATCGCTGGTTATCTCAATGCTTCCATCGGGGAGATCTATTTTACGGGCAGTGCCACAGAAGCCAATAACATGGCCCTCATTGGAGCAGTGAGAGATCTGGGTGTGCAGCGCATCATTTCCTCCCCCATAGAACATCACTGTGTTTTACATACCCTGGAGTACCTGGATGTAAACTCGGAAGCCAGGATCGAATTCCTTGGGGTAGACAGTAAGGGCCGTATCAGCACGGACGAATTGTCCGAGGCTTTGACTTCTTCAGGGGACAAAACACTTGTAACCCTCATGCATGGCAACAATGAGATTGGAACGCTTTTGCCTATTGAGCGGGTTGCAGATATTTGTGTACAGAACGACGCACTTTTTCATTGTGATACAGCGCAGACAATGACCAAATACCCCATCGATCTCAGTCAGCTGAATATAGCCTTCGTATCAGGTGCTGCCCACAAATTCTTTGGACCCAAGGGGGTAGGCTTTCTCTATATTAAAAACGATAATATTATCAAACCTCTTATTCACGGGGGCAACCAGGAGCGCGGTATGCGTTCGGGGACTGAAAACATTTATGGCATCGCAGGAATGGCAGAAGCCTTCAAACTGGCATATAACCACATGGAGGAGAGGCGTTCAAAGATCGAGGCGTTGAGACAATATTTCATCGGGCAACTACAGACATCATTCCCTGATATCGAATTTAATAGCAGCCTGGAGAATGATTCTTTATATACAGTCCTCAATGTGTCTTTCCCTTTCTCAGAAAAGGTTGATCTTCTTATGATGAATCTTGACATTCATGGAGTGGCCGTCTCATCAGGCAGTGCGTGCGGCAGTGGTGCTGAAAGTGATTCTCATGTCCTTCGGGCCATCGGCCATCCCTCTGTAAGAAAGGCCATCCGTTTTTCTTTTGCCCATATGACTACAAAAGAAGAGCTCGACAAGGTGATCAGAATTTTAAAGCAGATCATATGATGCTCAGCCATGAAAATGTTATGGCGCGGTGTTTTCAATTGGCCAGGAAGGCAGAATTGAAAACCAAAACGAATCCAAATGTCGGTGCTGTCCTTGTTTATAATAACAGGGTGATCGGTGAGGGATATCACAGATCATTCGGAGGGCATCATGCTGAAAAAGAAGCCATTCTTTCCGTGCTTCCTGAGGATAGGCACCTGGTTAAGGACGCTACTCTTTACATATCTCTTGAGCCGTGTTGTGTGGATGGCAAAACGCCGGCTTGCACTGGATTGATCATAAGAGAACGCATCAGGAAAGTCGTTATATCCTGTATAGATCCGGATTCAAGAATGCAGGGCAAGAGTATCAGCCTTCTCAGGGATGCCGGGGTAGATGTCATCACGGGTATCCTTGAACATGAAGGAAAAGTAATTCTCATGCCATTCATGGCCCATCTCCGGAATAGGCCGTTTATCCTTCTGAAATTCGCCCAGTCATCTGATGCCTACATTGGCAAACGGGGCAAGCAGGTATGGCTCAGCAACCACTATTCGCTTATTCTTACACATCAATTGCGTACATTGTTTGATGGCATTCTCATCGGGACAGAAACGGCAATCACCGACAATCCTCAACTCACGTCAAGGTATTTTCAAGGTTGCAACCCACTGCGAATCGTCCTGGACAGGAACCTCCGCATTCCCAGAACCCATCATCTGTGGGCTGACCAGCACCAGACTGTGTTTGTCACCACTCAAATGCCAGGCCAGGTCCCTGATCATAAAACAGTCTACACGCATAATTTCGGCGACACCCTGATCCCGGACCTTATGCACTATTTATATCACCGGGGTGTTCATTCTCTCATGGTCGAAGGCGGAAGCAAGACCATAGCCGGCTTCCTGGATCAAAACCAGTGGGACCAGGCACATATCAATACCACACCAAAGATCTTGAAATCTGGTATACGGGCCCCTCAAATCAGGGGAACATTATTGAAAGAAACAGTCATACAAGGGGATATTCATGAGCGGGTCCTGAACTCCAATCTTTAAAAGTTAAAGTTCATTTAAATACGGTTTGGCCTAAAGTGAAAAAATTGAATTATTGGTTACATTCATGTTTCTTTGCTGAAGTTTGAGGTAAGTTAAGTATGAATCGTATTGTAAAAACTTTAATTTTCACATTGTTGACAGGCATCCTGGGGTCTGTGGCCTTTGGTCAAAACAAGATCAACTGGCTGACCTGGGAGGAAGCTCTTGCCAAGCATTCTGTTGAAAAGAAGAAGATCCTTGTCGATGTTTATACCGACTGGTGTGGCTGGTGCAAGAAGATGGAAGCGTCCACATTTTCAACAGATATCATATCTGATTATGTGAATGAAAATTACTACCCTGTCAAATTCAATGCGGAGCAAAAAGCGGACATCAATTATAAGAACAAGACCTATAAATTTGTCAAAGGGTTTCGACGGGGTTACCATGAATTGGCCTTCGAAATCATGAACGGGCGTCTGAGTTATCCGACGGTCGTTTTCATAGATGAAAACCTCAATACGATCCAGCCTATCCCCGGATTTCAGAATGTGAGCACTTTCGAAATGATCATGACCTATTTCGCCGAGGATCATCACAAAACGACGCCTTGGCCAAAGTATGAAAAAACCTTTGTCCACCAAAGTGCCCGCCACAATACTGATGCTGTAAAAAAAAAGGCCCGGGTCGTCCAACCGGTAAAAAATAAGAACTAAGGCCTAACAAATCCGGGATTCAATAAAAAGAGGCTGTCGCAAATTGGGCTGCCTCTTTTTATTTGTATCCATTCATTTTATTTTCATTCTATATTGTCTGGCGGACGAGGTTTCACCATGTTACCCCCACATCCATCAATAAACGCGTGAAGGACAGCCCCCAGGGCCACTTCAAAATTGGGCAACATTTCGATACTTGTCTTTGAATCGTAATACACCATTGTTGATGCTCCGGTAATGGTTTGGGTCGATTCCAGGGCCCCATCTGTTTCGTAATGCACGGAATATGGGATCGTCCCTGAAAGCGCGTTGACCCCCGTAAGATTTAAAGGACATGGTCCGCCAACGTATTCAATGGTAAAGAAAAAATCATCAATGGACCACCTGTCATCCCATTCAATATAGATGGGGGTCCCCGAGGTGACAGAGATGTTATTGATCCTTGAGGCGTAGTTGTTCACGTCATTATAAAAGCGGGGACATTCATCATCAGCGCTCATCAGGCTGGTCTGACAATCCGTACTGAACACCTCTAACCTGGTATCTGCACCGCCCAGGCAGGAATAAACATTGACACTGCCATTGTATGGAGGTGTAAACTTATACCAGTTGGCATGTGTGGCTCCATTGCAGTTCACACAGCCATTCCCGTGTGTTGGACCCGGGGCATGATATGTGCCTGCCTGGTAAATGTCAATGGCCGTGGCACAGGTAAATCCATCCTTGGGGCCCAGGGTGCCTTTCCACAAGCCCCGGCCATAGGTGCCTACATAAAGGGTGCCATTGCGTATCTCCAGTTCAGTGACCTGGACCAGGGGCAAATTGGCACTGGAATTGTTCCAAAGGCCACCGGTCGAATTGTCTTTATGCCAAACACCATAATATCCCCCGGCAAAAAGCCCCAGGTTGCCGTCATTTTCATACAACACACAGAAATATGACTGGGACGGCAGGTTACTCGAAATATATGTCCACGATCCTCCTCCGTTCGTGGATTCATAAATGGCGCCAAACATCGCCACAGCCACCCTGTTGGGGTCGGTTGGATGGACATCGATATAGTTGATATAGGCACCACTTGGCGTAGGTATGAAATTCCAGGAAGTTCCGCCATTCGTTGTCCTGTAAATGGCGCCACCCCAGGACGCATAAATGTATTGGTTGTTTGAA
>JBFKJL010000101.1:0-8060 GCA_041631795.1 Saprospiraceae bacterium
CGAGAGCATCCGGGACTGTTCATAGTGCGCCGTTGTTTCTGCAAACAGTTTTTGCGCAAGGGGAGATACCCGGGAAGCGTATTTTTCAGTATAGCGGGCGATTGATCGCCCCGTTATTTCTTCAGTGTATTTACCTGACATATTTTGATTTTAGGATTGGGTAAAGTATGACGATCAAGAGTAAGCATGTGGTCCCAATATAAAAATAGGGCGTCAGATCCTTGTGTTCTTTCAATATTATGGCGGCCAGGATAAAACCATAGACAGGCTCGAGATTGATGGCCAGGTTCGCATCGAAAGCAGAAACGACGTAGAGCGCCTTTATGCTCAGAACAAAGGCAAGCGTTGTACATAAAAGGGACAGGATCAGAAGATAGATCCAATCGAGAACACCCGGCATAATTGCATATCCCGATGTTTTGGCCCACGGCAGAAAAAGTGACAACAGGAAGAAGGCACTCATCATCTCTATGAGCGTGATCTGCAATGGCTCTGCTTTGTGAATCCAGAGTTTGTTGAGACATCCAAAAATGGCGGCCAGGAAAGCCGATAGCAGTCCCACCCAAAAGCCCTTGTGCATTGAGGTGTCAATATTCTTGACAATCATGATCATGCATGGTATGACGAGGACACCGAAAAGGACCTCCAGCCCTCTCAGTTTCGTCCTCATGATGGCCGGCTCAAGGAAGGCAGTAAAAAGCGAAACTGTTGCAAAAGCCACCAGGGCGACAGATGCATTTGAATATTTAATAGATCCGTAAAACGTTAGCCAATGCAAGCCGACAATCATGCCGACTGCCGAGAATTTGACCATCGTTGACCTTTTGGGCAGAGTCAGTTTGCTGGCAAAACCGAGAATAATCAAGATGCTGATGCTGGTGAGCAAAACCCGCCACCAGACCAAAGGCAATGCAGACAGGCTGATCAGATCGCCCAATATGGCTGTCATACCGAAAAGGATAATGGCTACGTGTAGTTTTGTGTATGCGGCTTTTTTCTGGTCCATGATTTGCACCCTGCCTTTTGCCTTAAATTAGCATATCTTCAAAGTCTTTTCATTTTTTTTTGCCTCAAAAAGCAATTGTTCCTAGAAAAATATATTTTTGGATGGCTAAGTAAGAAATATGAATTTGAAGATAGGTGATAAAGCGCCTCATTTTGCACTTAAGGATACAGAATTCAAAGACGTTTCACTTTCTGATTTTAAAGGCGAAAATCTTGTAGTTTTCTTTTTCCCTATGGCATTTTCAGGTATGTGTACACAGGAAATGTGTACTATTCGGGACGACAAGGCGGCATTTGGAAATCTCGATGCCAGTCTGGTTGCCATATCCGTAGATTCTCCATTTACTTTAGCTAAGTTCAAAAATGAGAATGGACTTAATTTTCCTGTTCTTTCAGATTTTAACAAGGATGTCAGCCTTTCGTATAATGCGCTTTACGAGCATTTTGTACATGGTTTGAAAGGGGTTTCCAAAAGGGCCGCTTTCGTTGTAGACAAGAAGGGCATCGTTCAGTATGCTGAAGTATTGGAAAATGCTGGAAATTTACCCAATTTTGAAGCAATCAAAGAAACGTTAAACAAAATAGCTTAACACACCTTACAAATTTGAGACATGGCTAAGAATCCAGGTACAGTTTCCGAGCAGGAATTGAAAGAAGTGCTTTTACTTGATGAAGAAGTTTCTACGGGGAAACAACAAGCTCAATTGATCGTTTATAATGATGACTTCAATACCTTTGATTGGGTCATCCAGTGTTTTATGGAAGTGTGCAATCATACCTTCGAACAATCCGAGCAATTATCACTTATCGTCCATTATAAGGGGAAGGCTATTGTCAAAACAGATTCATTTCCCAGGCTGAAACCCATGAAAGATGCCCTCCTGGAAAGGGGATTATCTGCTGTCATTGATGTGCTTGTTGAAGATTAATCCCATCATATGTTATTCTATCTACCCCCAGGGGTAGAATATTTCCCTCACCCATTTTATGCTGATGACGATGGTCTGCTGGCTGTTGGTGGTTCACTAACCCCGGGGTCGATACTATCCGCATACAGGGCCGGGATATTTCCATGGTATGCCGAGCACCTTCCATTATGCTGGTGGTTTACACATCCCAGGCTTATATTGCGTCCCACTGATCTTCACATCAGCAGAAGTATGCGTAATGTGCTGAAGCGGGGCGACTTCCACTGTTCCTTTGATGAAGCATTTCATGAAGTCATTCATCGATGCCGGGAAATATCCAGGCATGGCCAGGAAAAAACGTGGATCACCCAGGATCTTATTGATGTCTTCCTGGCATTACACGATATGGGGTATGCGCATTCCGTTGAAGTCTGGCAGGGTAAGCACCTGGCGGGAGGGCTGTACGGATTGGCCATTGGAAAGGTCTTTTATGGGGAATCTATGTTTTCAAATGTTTCCAATGCTTCGAAAACTGGTTTTATCCATCTCGTGCAATTCTTAAAAGAAGAAGGTTTTAAATTAATTGATTGCCAACAAGACACACCACACCTCAGATCACTTGGTGCGACAACAATTTCGGGTGAAATGTTTTTAAAATACCTGAGGAAAAATATTTTTGAAGAGGATAACCCCAGTACTTGGCGAAACAAATGATGGACTATGATTGATTTTAACGCATTCAGCCTTGATAATGGTCTCAGGGTTATTTTTCATGAAGACAAAAGCACGCCATTTGTTGCGACGAATATCTTGTATGATGTCGGTTCGCGTGATGAAGATGAACAACAGACAGGGATGGCTCATTTGTTTGAGCATTTGATGTTTGGTGGCTCGGTTCATGTTCCTGATTTTGACACACCCATCCAGGTGTCTGGCGGGGAGAACAATGCGTTCACCAATGCCGATGTGACCAACTTTTACAACCTTGTACCGGCGGAAAACATCGAAACCGCTTTTTGGGTTGAAGCGGACCGCATGTTCAAGTTGAACCTCACGGAAAGAACACTCAATGTACAAAAGCGCGTTGTCCTTGAGGAATTCAGTGAAACGACGACAAACCAGCCTTACGGTGAGATGTGGCATCACCTGGCGCCCCTGGCTTTTAAAGAGCACCCGTATCAATGGCCGACCATTGGCAGTAAGCCTGATCATATCAGGAATGTCAGGATGGAAACAGCCAAAACCTTTTACAGGAGATTTTATCATCCTGCGAATGCCATCCTGGTCATTGCTGGGAATATAGCTTATGACAAGGTAAGACGCCTCGTGGATGTGTATTTTGGTCCAATTCCTCCGGGAATCAAGGAGGGACGTCAACTGAAACAGGAACCTGTCCAGGATGGTTTTAGATCGGAGACCGTCAGGAAAAAACTTCCCGCCAATGCGATATATATGGCTTTCCATATGGGCGCCAGGATGGATCGCGATTTTGAAGTTTGTGACCTCCTTTCAGATATTCTAAGCGGTGGCCGCTCCTCCCGGTTTTACAGGCGATTGGTGAAAGACAAAAAGTTGTTCACACATGTCAATGCATACATCACAGGGACCATAGATCCCGGGTTAATGGTTGTTGAAGCCAAATTGTCCGAGGGGGTGGACACAGGTCGCGCGCGGGAAGCCATTTGGGAAGAGCTGAATAATATCACTGAGCATCCGGTCGGGACAAGGGAATTGCAAAAAGTAAAAAATGCTGTGTTAAGCTCGATCGCATATTCAGAGGTGAACATCCTGAATAAAGCCATTAATCTTGCATTTTATACGCTGCTTGGTGATACGGGCATGATCAACAGGCAGGATGCATTGTATAACAGGATTTCAATCCAGGAGATCGGTGATGCCGCGGGCCGTATATTCAGGCGGGGCAACTGCAGCGAGTTGGTTTACCTCGATGAAAACGGCAACGGGTCCGTGCATTAAATAAGGAAGCTTCCTTTTTCGTAGATCTTTTTATTGTCTGCCCAGATTTCCCCGTCTTTTGACATGTCCGTGATCATGTCCCAATGGATGGATGAATTGTTGAGGCCTCCCGACTGCTTGTAGGATTGTCCTACTGCCATGTGTATGGTTCCACCTATTTTTTCGTCAAAAAGTATGTTCCCTGTCGCCTGTTGAATGTTGTAATTTGTCCCTATGGCCACCTCCCCAAACTGTCGGGCTCCGGGAATCTGGAAAACAGTGTCGAGGACTTCCTGACCTGATTCGGCGCTCCATTTCTGAACCACGCCATTTTCGACTTCAAGGGTGATGTTCTTGACAATATTGCCCATATACACAGAGGGGAATGAAAAAAAGACCGTCCCGTTGACTGAATCTTCCACGGGACCAGTAAAGACCTCACCTGAAGGCATATTGGAACGCCCATCTGAATTGATCCAGGTTCGGCCTTCCACCGAAAAGGAGATATCCGTGTGGCCGGACTTGTATTGGATGTGTTTTACATTATTGAGATAATCCACAATACGTTGTTGTTCTCTGCGTACCTTGAGCCAGGCTTCTACCGGATTGCTGTCAAATAGGTGGCATGCATTGAATACAAAATGCTGGTATTCTTCAAGGGACATTCCGGCCATTTGTGCCGCTGCACTGGTAGGGTACTGGCATAAGCTTCTTTTGAGTTCCCCTGTTGCTGTCCTTGAAAAATAGGTGTCCATGATCGGTTTCAGGGAGATATTGCGCAATTTTTGTTTCTCTTTGCTGACAGATTTTTGGTCACTTAAATTGAAAGGAGCGCGAATGTTCAGGTAAGCATCAAATGTTTCCAATGCCAGTTTATGCAAGGTCGGAGGCCGTTTCAGCTGGGTTTCATTGGCATGCGTCAAAAAGATCCTTGATTTCTCCCGGAAAGACAGGTCAACATCCACATAGGCGCCTATTTTAATGGCCTCCCGGTAAACTTCCCTGACCAGGGGTTCGGCCAGGGTGGTTGTACTGATATAGAGACGGTCTTCTTTCTTAAGTTCAAGACTGTAATTGACGAGGAGGGCAGCGTACTTACTGAGTATATTCATGATTACCATTTTTTGACCTGGTAGGGATACCTCTTTTCGTAGAGGGCTTTGATCTTCTCCTTAAGGGTCGCCTTGAATTCAGGCAGATTTTCTTTTGTTTTTGCAGAAAGGAAGGCGATGTCCTCACCGTAGGTGTTGTGCATCTTATCCATGAGTTCTCTCAATATTTCATTTTGGGTTTTCACGTCAAGGAGGGCATCAAAATATTTTTCCCTGTACAAGTCGATTTTATTGAATGCAATAACTGTCAGTTTTTTATGAGCATCCAGATCCTTGAGGGTATTGCGTACGGTACTGATATGATCCTCGAATTGGGGATGCGAGATGTCGACAACATGCACCAGGATATCGCTTTCTTTCACTTCTTCTAGTGTCGACTTGAAGCTTTCAATCAGGTGGTGAGGCAGCTTTCGAATAAATCCTACAGTATCTGACAGCAGGAAAGGCATCCTGCCAAAGACGACCTTCCTCACAGTGGTATCCAGGGTCGCAAAGAGTTTGTCTTCGGCAAAGACTTCGGATTTACTCAATAAGTTCATCAGCGTCGATTTGCCGACGTTTGTGTATCCAACGAGGGCAACGCGGATCATGCTTCCCCTGTTTTTACGCATCGTCCTGCTCTGTTGATCGATTTTTTCAAGTTTCTTTTTGAGGAAACTTATCTTTTCCCTGACGATCCGCCTGTCCGTTTCAATTTCCTGCTCCCCCGGTCCACGCATGCCAATACCCCCGCGCTGTCTTTCGAGGTGGGTCCACAATCCCCGGAGCCTGGGCAGAAGATATTGCATCTGTGCCAATTCGACCTGGGTCTTTGCCTGGGCTGTCTGCGCCCTGTTGGCAAAGATATCCAGGATGAGTGAACTCCTGTCAATGATCTTGACCTTGAGCTTTTCTTCCAGGATGTTTGTCTGTTTACCCGTCAGGTCATCGTCAAAAACAACAAGGTCGATATCATGGGATTCCACATAGTGTTTTATCTCTTCTAGTTTCCCCTTACCCACAAAAGTTTTGACATCGGGATGCTTTAAATTCTGGATGAATTTTTTAAGTGTTTTCGCACCTGCCGTATGGGCGAGGAATTCAAGTTCATCCAGGTGTTCTTTAATGGTTTCTTTATCCTGGGTGGGTTGCACAACGGCAACGAGAACAGCCTTTTCAATTCTGGAAAGAACTCCTTTATTTTTTTGTTTCCCTATTTTCCAGTTGTCGCTCATTCCGGATGTTTCTTGATTTTTAATTCTTCAATGGCCTTATTGAGAATTTCTCGTGTGTCGCGGTATGCTTTTAAATTGGTATTTATTTCGGACTCCTTAAAGGTAAGATCAGTCAGCATACTATCCAATTGTACGACATAATCCCTTAATTCAGTAATGGCGGCTTCATTTTCCTTGTAAAGTACAGATTGTGTATCCCTGAGCTGTTCATATTCGGATTGACGCGAAAGCAGGGCGTTCTTTTGTTGAGCTATCTTTGCGGAAGCTTCTTGAACTGATCTTTCAAGCTGGCCCAGGACGATTTTTCTCTTGAAAAGGGGGCTGATTTTGCCCAACCCCAGCAACAAACGCCAGTTGGGAGTAAGCAATTTTTGTATGTAGTATTCCTTCACCAAAATCCGGTAGGGCCCTAAAAGCTCATTGACACCTGAAGCGAGATGGTCTATGCTGTCCTTGAGCATTTTGAGTTTTTGATCCGTACTCTCGAGTTTGGACTGAAGATCTTTGAGTCGTTTTGTCTTTTCTCGCACTGCTTCTTCGTTCTGAATAATATCATTAACAATGTTATGTCGGGATTCCCTGGTTTGATAAAGGTCCTTTGCGAGGCGATCGATTTCCCCAATGATCTCCCAGCGTTTGTTTTCTATGGTTTCGAGGTCCTGGCCAAAACAATGGTAACATGGAGCAAGTCCCAAGGCGATGATGCATGTCATTTTAATTAATTCTCTCATAATGAGGAGGAATCTCAAATCTAATTGTTTTAGGATTATTCAATTCAATGGAAGTATAATCAACCTCTACCGTCAGCGTATCATTTTTGGCGATACCAAATTTATATTCCCGAAAATAAGGAATTTGGATTTCTTGTTTGACATAGGCATAGTTGTCATAAGTAGATTGCAGACTCCTGTCAAATTTGTCGGTGATGGTTGCTGACATAACAAGACCGGTAAAGGGATCGGCCTTATAATCTACAAGGTATTCGCCGGATGAAAAAGAGAATTTATACTGGTTACCGGCGGCTCCGAAATGGTAAAAGCCCGAAGTATCTATAGCTTGATGCAGCCCTACACAAGCCAATTGAATTTGAGAAAAAGTCAGGTCGATGCCATAACTGTTTCCGAAGTCCTCAATGCTTTTCTTCTGGTAATATCTTTCAATACGGTTGATCAGGAAGGCAGAATCCCTGGTGATCAGCAGACGTCCTCCTTCAACGCCCAGTTTTTTCACGGCGATCCAGATCAGGCTGTCTTTGATGATACGCGTGTACATGACGCCTTTCGTCTTTTCATATGGACTATCAATTTTAACCCTGGCCCTGCCATCGAAAAATGTAAAGGATACCGGCGTATTGATGGCAGAAATCACCGATGCTTCATTGAGTTTTTCAACAGCTGGAGTCATCATTCTCTTTGTCTTGCATGCGGCAATGCCCAAAATGAAGCAAAGAAATATCATGGACTGAATGTAAGATTTCAATGTAATTATTGGTCGATTTTACGATTAATCCTGGTGGCGTTGGCGCCTAAAAAGAGCGCTTTTTGATAGGCTTCGGCCGATTTTTTGGATTGCCCCAAAACTGCATATATGTCTCCCGCCAGTTCAAGCCCCATTGGATCCTGGATTTCCTGAAGGTTAAGATCAGCGATGTACTTCAGTGCTTTTTTATTATCTCCATTCCGTACAGATAGCAGGGCCTGTGCAATTTTAAGCAAGATTATATTTTCCCTGAGGCTTCCGGAAACAAGTGTAGCTTCTTCCAGTATATACATCGCTTCGTCGTATTTCCCGGTTTCAACCAAGACTACACCATACATGAAATAGCAACCAAATTTATTGGGAAAGAGATCCAGGGCATTCTCTGC
>JBFKJL010000102.1:0-7918 GCA_041631795.1 Saprospiraceae bacterium
AGCAATAAGTATTCAACTTCAACTTCATCTTCAACTTCAACTTCAACTTCAACTTCAACTTCATCTTATCACACCTCCCAGCACATATACTTGATGTTCACATAGTCATCAATGCCGTATTTGGACCCTTCGCGACCAAAACCGCTTTCCTTGATGCCGCCGAAAGGGGCAACGGCTGTGGAGATCATCCCGGTATTGATGCCGACCATACCATATTCGAGGGCTTCGGCCACGCGCCAGATCCGGGCATAATCCCGGCCGTAGAAATAGGAAGCCAGGCCATAGTTGGTATTGTTGGCCAGGCGGATGACCTCTTCTTCCGAATTGAATGTGTATACTGCGGCAATGGGACCGAAGATCTCATCGCGAAAAATATCCATGGTTGGGTCAAGGTCACAAATGAGAGTAGGTGCAAACAACTGGCCTTCCAGTCGGTGTCCACCCAATTGAATCCTGGCGCCTTTGGTCAGGGCGTCGCTGAGCAACTGTTCGTCTTTCTGGATCGCTTTTTCGCTGATCATTGGACCGATCTCGATGCCTTTTTCCAGGCCGTTCCCCACACGGAGCTGTTGAATACTCTGATGGAGCAGATCCAGGAATGCATCCTTGATTTTTTCATCCACAAATATCCTGTTGGTACACACACAAGTCTGACCGGCGTTTCTGAATTTAGAGCTTACGCATCCTTCAGCTGCTGCTTCCAGGTCTGCGTCATCAAAAACGATGAAGGGCGCATTGCCACCCAATTCCAATGAGACCTTTTTCACCTGATCCGCGGATTGTTTCAGCAGGAGTTTTCCCACGCGGGTTGATCCTGTGAAGGAGATTTTCCGAACGAGAGGGCTTGAAGTTAACACCTGGCCAATTTCACTGGGATCCTTGCAGGTGACCACGTTCATGACGCCGGGAGGAAACCCCGCCTGGTCGCCCAGTTCCGCAAGGGCCAGAGCCGATAACGGCGTCAGTTCCGATGGTTTGATGACGACGGTACATCCTGCGGCCAGTGCCGGAGCGACCTTTCGTGTGATCATGGCGCTAGGAAAATTCCAGGGGGTGATGGCCCCTACAACGCCAATGGGCTGTTTGATCACTGTGATTCTTTTGGATGTGCCATGGCCCGGGATAACATCGCCATAAATACGCCGAGCCTCTTCTGCAAACCATTCTACAAACGAAGCGCCGTAGAGGATTTCCCCACGGGCTTCTTCCAGCGGCTTACCCTGTTCTGTTGTCAATAGGCGTGCAAGGGCGTCCGCATGCTTCACCTGGAGGCTGTACCACTTTTTGAGGATCCTGCTTCTTTTGCCAGCGGAATAACCGCTCCAGATTTTTAATGCTGTGTGCGCAGCAGTGATGGCGTCTTTACAGTCTTCAGCAGTACAATTCGTTACCCTGGCGATTTCGGTGCCGTCATATGGGTTGGACACTGGGAAAGTGTACTTGCCGGCGTACCAGCTGCCATTGATGTATGCCTGAGTCTTAAGGAATTCCATAGGTTATTATTCAATTATTTAGAAGATAAAATATCCAGGGCCACATCGACGATCATATCCTCCTGGCCACCGACCATTTTACGGCGTCCGAGCTCTTCCAGGATCTCTCGGGTATCGAGTCCATATTTTTCAGCGGCCTTTTCCGAATGACGCAGAAAGCTCGAGTACACACCGGCGTAGCCGAGAGACAGTGTTTCCCTGTCGACACGGACGGGCCGTTCCTGCAAAGGCCGGACGAGATCATCAGCAGCATCCATGAGTTTATAGAGGTCGGCATTAAGAGCATATCCCATTTTATTGAGCACAGCGACAAGGACTTCAAGCGGCGCATTGCCGGCACCTGCACCCATGCCCGCCAGGGATGCATCAAGCCTGTTGGCTCCATGCTGAAGGGCAACCACGGTATTGGCCACTCCGAGCGACAGGTTGTGATGACAGTGAATGCCAATCTCTGTCTCCGGTTTGAGGACATCCCTAAAGGCCTTGATACGGTCCACGACGCCATCCATGAGGAGGGCGCCTGCGGAATCAGTCACGTAGATACAATCCGCCCCAGCGGATTCCATGAGCCTGGCCTGGTCTGCCAGGGCCTTCGGTTCATTCATGTGGGCCATCATGAGAAAACCCCCGACATCCATGCCGAGTTTTTTGGCTGCTTCAATATGCTGGGGTGCGATATCCGCTTCTGTGCAATGAGTGGCAATACGAACAGATTCCACGCCGAGGTCATAGGCATTTTTCAGGTCGCTGATGGTGGCAATCCCGGGCAGGATCAAGGTGGTCAGTTTAGCGTGATTGAGAATATCCCTGATGCCATCGAGCCATTCCCAGTCGGTGTGTGCCCCAAAACCATAATTGAAACTGCCGCCGGCCAGACCATCGCCATGGGAGATCTCGATGGCATCCACACGGGCATCATCCAAAGCTTTGGCGATCTTGATGATGGTATCTTTTGTGTACTGGTGACGAATGGCGTGCATGCCATCGCGCAAAGTGACATCCTGGATATATATCTTGTGCTGTCTTGTCATCTCAAATGGGTTTCATGATAAGTGAAGCTATTTTTTCGCCGGTGGCACGCGCGGCACTGGTCATGATGTCGAGGTTGCCGGCGTAATCGGGCAGATAATGACCTGCCCCTTTGACTTTGAGAAAAACGGTCGTTTTTAATCCCCAGGTGTACCCGAGGTCTTCAATGAAAACGGGATCTGATTCGGGAATGTCGTCAAACTGGACAGCCTGGTGGAGTTCGTAACCGGGGACATATTGCTGCACCTTGCGGACCATTTCATGTACACTTTTTTGGATGGCTTCCCTGTCGGCATCCTCTGACAATGTCATCACGGTATCCCTCATCACCAGGGGCGGTTCCGCCGGATTAAGAATAATAATGGCCTTGCCTTTTTCTGCACCGCCAACTATTTCAATGGCTGTGGCTGTTGTCTCGGTAAACTCATCTATGTTGGCTCGTGTACCGGGTCCTGCGGATTTGCTTGCGATGGATGCGACGATCTCACCATAGTGGACCCTTGACACCTGGTTGATGGCAGCCACGATGGGTATTGTCGCCTGTCCCCCACATGTGACCATATTCACGTTGCGTTTTTCGATCGCCATGTCAAAATTGACCGGGGGTATAAGGAAAGGTCCAATGGCCGCTGGTGTCAGATCAACCACGCGCTTGTCCTTGAAAGGTTTGATCTTTTCCCAGGTGTATTTGTGCGCTTTGGCTGAGGTGGCGTCAAAAACTATCCGTATGTCATTCCATTCCTCCATTTCCATAAGCCCGTCAATACTTTTATGGCATGTTTTGACACCCATATTTTGCGCTCTCTTGAGGCCGTCTGAGAGGGGATCGATACCGACGAGAACGGACATGTCGAGAGAGGATGAAAGGCGCATGATCTTAATCATCAGATCAGTGCCGATATTGCCCGAGCCTATGATGGCGACCGGAATTTTTTGCATAGTGGAGATTATCTGTTGTACCCAAAAACGGTAAGCGTAAAGTTAACGGTTTCCCGGTAATCATCTGCGGCCAATTGCCATTACTAATCCTTGCGTGAAAATGCTTTGATGATGACAGGATTGCCTTTTATACCAGATTATGGTATCTTGATCAATATTTGATGATTATGGGAAAAAATACGTCTATAATACTCGGTGATCATTTTGATCAGTTCATACAAGATGAACTTAAATCGGGACGGTATGCTTCTGCAAGTGAGGTCATCAGATCAGGGCTTCGTTTGATGGAGATCGAGAAGATGAAGATCGAAGCTATTAACAAAGCATTGAGTGCCGGGGAATCAAGTGGCGAACCTGAAAAATTTGACAACGACAGGTTTCTTGAAAGAATGAGGCAAAAGCACAGCACTGATGCTCGAAATACGGCTTAGTCCTAAAGCCGTAAAAGATCTCGAAGAGATTTTTACTTACACGGTACAAACTTGGAATTATAAACAGGCCCAAAGGTATCACAATACTCTTGTTGGGACATTCCGGTTCATTGCGTCTAATCCACAAATTGGCCTGGTGTATCTGCATTATAAAGGAGAATACCGGTATATTAAATCCAACCGACATCTTATTTTCTACAAATCAGACAAAGAACATTGTGATATTATAAGAATCTTGCATGAGCGTATGGATTTAACCAGCTCCCTGTAGGCAGGTTTATCATTAAGTGAATGATGAATGCCGCCAGGTTGATTGATCTTTAGCTTCGAGCAATTCTTTGTCATCTTCACCTCTGTTCTGAATCATTGCATGTCTTCGTTTAATGATCCAATATGTACTCGAAAAGCATATTGTTCATCTCAAATTTACGGCAATGACAGTTTTTATACGGCCGCCGACATTGGAATCACCCCCGACCCATGACACATCGGTCATCAGTGGTACACTTTCCGGATGTGTACAACATGTCAGTGAATTTATCACTGTAGAGGGGACACGCTATCCATATTATTATGAGTCTCCCGTATTCAAATTCTATGGTTCGAGCTTTATCATGAGATCAGTACCCACCTATTATGAAGTGTGTGACGAGGACCTCCATTGGAAGTTCTTCCACATCTTCGTTGAAGTGGATTCAGGAGAGTCCAACATGTTCTATGCCACCGAAGAGGTGTACTGGGGTTTTGAAGGCCTCGGGCGATACAGGTTACGTTCCAGGGGCATAGTCAAAGGAGGAGAAGGTATTTTTAAAGGTGTTGAAGGCAGGATCAAATTGCGTGGAGAAACGCGTTTCATTCAGGATTGCCCGGCATTTTTTGTGGACTGGGTTTTGGATGCGCAATTGAGGGTCTGAAAATTGTAGATAAACAAAACTCATTAGTGGATCATTTCTCACTTGCACATCGCTATGATGTCAGTCATCATAATGAAATCGGCATTGGAAGATTATGCACTTCTGATCGACATTTTTATTTCCCTGGATTTTATTCACCAATCGATGTTCCCGGTTTATTCTTCGTGACCAATAACCTTTTAACGCGTGTTTTAATGGTTCAGGTTTCCCTGGTCCTTGAAACGGATTTTGCTGAATAGATTTGAGGAGAGATTTAATTCTTTTGATTGTGTCGGGATTTGTCTGTAACCAGTATTCATACTCGTCCCAGGCGTTCTTCGTAAATTCTATTTTCATGTTTGTCAGTCGAATTGAAAAGGAAGGGTCTCATCTTTTTCCAACTGACTGATTGATTCTTCTAATCTCTTCCTGTTTGCTTTTGTGGACAGCAGGTATTCTGTTTCCTTAAGGGCATTGTACTCTTTAATGGACATGATGACTATAGCGTCTTCGTCATTTTTCCTGGGTACAATAATGACATCCATTGAACTTGTCACCAAATCAAAGTAGTGTTTCATTTTCGCCCTTAAAGCAGACATTGTAACAGCCTTCATCAGCTTTAATTTTTGTTTAAATGTACATAATTATGTACATCATGTCAAGAGTCACTACATTACATCGTGAGGATAAATGTCAGCTCGGTTTTGAAACGAAAGGATTTTCTCATTGACAATCACACCATTCTTGATTTCAATCGCTCTCTTGATGGTCTGGTCATTTTCCCAGGCCTCTTCCCCACGCATGACGGTGTCGAGATAAGCCACCACGCTTTTTGATATTTCCCAGGACGCCGCCTGCCACAGGTACGATGGTGTGTGGTCTACGGCGTAATAGGTCGCTGGCCCGGCGCGGAATATGGGGGCTGCAAAACTCGTGGGTCGTGCAAAGGCAAAGCCCATGCCTTCGTCGCAACTGACATCAATGATGAGGATACCGTGCTTGAGCAGTTGAGTCTCGTCCTCACCCACAAACATCCACGGGTTGTCGGTGTCCTGGAGGACGCCATTAACGATAATATCTGCCTTTGTAAGGAATTCGATAATGGATTGTGTGTCCATACCATTAGACACTTTGAGGGTATTGTCTGTATCCTGGCTGAAGGAATAGAATTTTAAATTGTCAGGCCTGTCCTTTGGAAGCGGTTGATCTCTGTGGGCCAAAACGGTGATTTTCGAAACACCCCGCAGTTGCAATGCCTTGATGGCGCCTTGTGCCACAGAGCCATACCCGAGGACCACGGCTTTTCTTTGAGGTCCATAGTGCCCGTCAATGCCTATGAGGTTCATTGCGTGCTGGACCGCGGCATAGCCAGCGATCTCGTTGTTCTTTTGGAAGGTGTGCCCCTGCCAATTGCCGTCAGCAGACCAGCTGTGCATGGCTTCCCAGGCGATGAGGGTCAACTTCTTATCAATAGCGACCTGTGTGATGGCTTGCTGCTGCACACAATGGGGCCAGCCCCAGTGGATGGTGCCGTCTGCCATATCCTCGAAATCCTTCAGGGTGGGTTTTGCCAATAGGGCAATGTCGCACTTGCTAAATAGGGAGGACCGATCCATAACACCGCCACACTGCCCGGACAGTTCTTCGTCAGAGAGTCCAAAGCGGAGACCATACCCCTGCTCAAAGTACATGTGGTTGCGCAAGGTTTCAGGAATGTCTGAAAAGTGTCCCGGGTGCAAGGGGACACGTTTTTCATCTTTTTTGGCCGAAGTGCCAAAAACGCCGATTGAAAGCATGTGTCATTTTTACCGTCAAAAGGCACAAAGTTACAAAGCTTCGTCGGGATCCTGTCCTGCGCGGATCTTTTCAATGCGTTCGACGTGTTCGTAATGTCTTCTCAGGCCTTTGTTGACATAATAGCCAATAATCGCCACAACGGGAATGACAACCCAAACCATGGCGGGGTCCATAAGTTTTTCCAGAGCTTGCATAGTGGTAGTATAATTAAGTTGTCAAATAAAAATACTTACCTTTCGTCGGTTATGGCGATTATTCATCCCAACACAGTGTTTTATTCTACAAACCCACGGAGTCCTGTATCTTTGAGGCACTCCATTGAACCTTAATCGATGGCAATGGTATGAGAGTATTTCTATATTTTACGCTTTTCATCTTCACCCTTCCACAACTGAGTTTTTCCCAAAATGACCGGGCATATTTCAAGTTCATTCCCCCCAACATGGATAATGCCCCGGATTGGGCTGTTCTGATGTACGATCCTGATCCCAATGTATTCCAGGTGGATTTTCTCTATACCACCTACTACGACACCCATGCATTTGAAAAGAATATCCATACACAAAACTACAAGCACTGGCGCCGGGAGATCCGGGACATGGTGAGCTTTGAGGGAAAGATTATCAAGCGATCACCGGAGGAAGACAAGGTATTGTTTTCGACACTAAGAACCAAAAGATCCGGGAGTCAACAAAAGTCTACATCGACATGGACATCCATTGGTCCCTTCCAAACGTATAAAGCTGAAAAAACAACTCCAGTCTCCTGGCATGCCAATGTCTATTCGATTGATATTTCACGGAACAACACCAGCCTGTTGATCTGCGGTACTGAAAGCGGCGGTGTGTTCAAGAGTACAGACAAGGGCCTCAACTGGTCCCTGGTCTCCAAGGACGAGACATTCAGCAATGGCATTACAGCCGTGAAAATCGATCCCAATGACGATATGACCTTTCTCATTTCGGGGAACAGCCGGATCTACAGGTCCACAGACGGTGGAGCAACCTGGGCAGAGATCCTGTACACCGGTGGGCGGGCCAACGAGATTGTCTACGACCCGGACGACGGTCAGCATATTTTCATATCCGGAGACTTTGGTCTTTATGAGTCCACAAACGGCGGGTCCTCATGGGGACAGGTCTACACGGATGATTGCTGGGATATCGTTTTCCACCCCACCGACCACGACACGGTCTACCTGCTTAAATCAAACCCCGGGCTCATTAAAACGGAATTCCTGAGATCGACAAACAGCGGTGCGAACTGGACGACAATGACCAGCGGATGGTATGTTCCGCAGGACATCAACAACGCTTCCAATGCCGGTGGCAAGATC
>JBFKJL010000103.1:0-7906 GCA_041631795.1 Saprospiraceae bacterium
CAAAAGTTTTTCAGATTCTTCAGGTGAGGAAATCAAGAACATGTCCATCCACAATCTCGATTCAAAAGAAGAGATCAGGGTGGCTGAAGCCGACCATCAGGCCCTGAAAGACTCCTGATTAATTGACGCAGATTCCTTATCTTCGTTCTACAATTTCGTATGGATCAGTTAAGGAATATTATAGAGAAATCCGTTTTTGGTGTTTGTTCTTACCTCGGGTCCAGGATCGGGATTCGAACCTCCAGGGTCCGCCTGTATTTTATTTACCTCTCCTTTGTCACATTGGGATCACCAATCATCATCTACCTCTTCCTTGCATTTTGGATCAATGTCAAGAAATATGTCCGGAACGGCGTTGCCCTGGTCCTTGACTAACAACCTAACCATGCAGAAGCACAGCCTCATCAGGATTCTCGGAGAAATGTCTAAAATTGATAATCTTCTTGATGAAGTCGAACTGGCCTACATCTTCCAGGTGGGAGCTTTTCTTGGATTCACTGAAGGTGAAGTGAGGGCCTTGATGGCATCAGGGTCTTCAGGGCATATCCCTGTCCCTTCTTCCGAAAAAGACAGGATGACTGTCCTTTACCACTTGTTGTTCCTCATGAAGGTTGATAAGAACATTTCTGACGCAGAGAAGGCGCTTGTACATCACTATGGTTTGAAACTGGGGTTTTCGGCGCTGATGATCCAGGATTTTCTAAACCTGATCGAGCATCATGCACATAAAAGGGTGCCGGAGGAGGCGATGCTGGAAATCATTAAGAAATATCTCAACTAGTCTTTTTCGAAAGCATACTGGACTATATTGGCTCCCATCCTTAAGGCCTTAAGTCTGACCTCCGGTGGGTCTTTGTGGACCTCGGGGTCCTCCCAGCCATCGCCAAGGTCGGATTCATAGGAATAGAAACATACAAGCCTGCCTTCATGGATGAGTCCGAAACCCTGGCTTGGTTTGTCGTCATGCTTATGGATTTTTGGCAAGCCATTGTCAAAACTGAATTTCTGATGATAAATGGGATGATCAAAAGGAATTTCCACGAATTCAAGTTCGGGAAACACTTTTTTCATTGCTGCACGCACGAAAGGGTCCATGCCATAATTATCATCGATATGGAGAAAACCTCCGGCAATAAGATAATTCCTGATATTCAAGGCTTCACTATCCGAAAAGACAACATTACCGTGTCCAGTCATGTGGACAAAAGGGAAGTTGAAGATGTCGGCATCTCCCGCTTCTACTGTTTCGTAATTGGGGTCGAGATTTGTTCCCAACTGATCGTTGCAAAAGCGTGCGAGGTTTGGCAGGGCAGTGGGATTGGCATACCAATCACCGCCACCATTGTACTTCAAAAGTGCTAACCTGACCGTGGGGGTCATATGACTGACAGTAGAAACAAATGATAAGAAGGCGATCAGTGCTGACAATTTAATCATACAAAGTTGTTTAGAACAAGTTTATTTTTATTGAAGATCCCCAAAACCGCACTTTGGAATGTATGGTTCCAATAGGGCGAATTGTTTGACAACGATTTATTGGAAATAGCATTGAATGTCCATTTTCTTGACGGATCAAAAAGGGTGAGTTCTGCGGGAGCATCTTCCATGATATGCGCTTCAGCCATGCCGAGACACCGTCGCGGATTCCGGGACAGCGCCTTGATCAGGACTTCAAGGTATTCATCGCCAAGGGTATCATACAAGGCAGAGAAGACTGTTTGCAATCCAATGGCGCCAGATTCTGCATTGACAAATGCCCGATCTTTAAATTCTGATTCCAGGGGGACATGATTACTTGTTATCGCGTGAATAACATCTTTTTTCAGTGCGCTAAGGAGACCCTTTCTGTCCTTTTCAGATCTCAGGACCGGGCTGACTTTCAACTGGCTGTCGAAAGCCCCGAGATCCTCATCAGTTTTGACAAGATTTAAATACGGTACAGACACGAAGAACCGCCCTGATGTTGACCTTTCCAAGTGCAAGATGGCTTTGTGAGAGGACACATTGTGCACCAGCAAGCGCGAATCTGTATAATTGAGTAACTCAAGGTCCCGGTCCACGGAACTGGCTTCAAGGATATCGGGCAACCCCTGCAAGCCGAGGCGCGTACTTGTTTCACCTTCATGCATTTGGGCGTCCATGGTCAAATATCCGTCATCGGGATGATTGATGACCAGGCCATCAAAGTGTTTTGCATACTGCAGGGCACGTAAGAGAAGACCGCCATCTGTAATGCCGTGTTGGCCATCTGAGAAAGCGACTGCCCCGTGATGATGCATATCGATAAGTTCTGCCAGTTCGGCGCCTTCTCCATGCTTACTCACACAACCAATTGGAAGGATTGACACGGGGTGCTCCTTTGACTTTGAGTGCAGGAATTCAATGGCCGTTTTGTTGTCCACAGCTGGTTTTGATGTGGGCAATGGAGCAATTTTGGTGTACCCGCCTGCTGCTGCGGCATCCATGAGTGATTTAATGGTTTCCCTGTGTTCAAAGCCAGGCTCACAATTTGTGCAACCAATGTCTACCCACCCGGGTGAGATAAAAAGGTTGCCCGAACTGATTTCCATGGCTTTCGGGTCATCAATTGAAGCCGCGATTTTTACAATTATGCCTTTCTTAATGAGGACATCCCTGACCTTGCGATCCAGTTTTGATCCCGGATCAATGATCGTCGCGCGTTTTAGTAGATAGCTCATACAGCAATTATACTTTCCAAAACCTTAATATCAATGTTTCAAAGGCCAGAAATACAAGGGCAAAAATAAGGCACCATTTCCATAATACAAGCCCGCTGTCTTTTTCCTTTATGACACTTGCAAGATCGGCAATGCCAGAATCCTCAATGATGGTGACATTTTCAAACATGGCCTCCAGTTCTTTTGGCGAATAATAATCGAGGTCAGATTCAATGCGGTTATAGTTGAACGCCAAACCACGCACCTTCTGCTCATTGAGCTCTAGATTATAATAGCCTGCAGTATTGACCATATTGTTAAAATCGATCAGTGTTTTATTGCCCAGATTGGTTTGGCCGGGAATGAATTCTTCCGGTCCTTTGATCTTGTAAATGACTTCATTTCCCGATACAGTGTTCCTGACTTCTGTCAGGTTATCCTTGCCTATAAAGAAAGCAATTTCATCATTGCTGGACGATGACAATGCCATTTTGAACAACATGGGCACAAAAACTTCAGCATTCAACACAAGATCATTGAATTCTGTTTCCAGGGGAGCACCGCACACGTAAAGTTTCCCTTTATCAAAAGGGTACTTTGTTATTAGCGGGGTTCCATCCCTGAAACTCAGGAGGACCTCTCCTCCGCGTTGTGAAAATCTCGTGAATCCGTAAGAAAGGGTCGTCACCGGCAGTTTGAGGTTCGCCTGTTTGGACTCAAACACATTATCAAAGATAAATTCCGAAGTATTGATCGTGTAGACGGCTTTCTCCTCATTATAGACATCTGTGATGCTGTTGGCATTGAAAGCCCTGAAAAGGGTGTTGTAAGTCTCCTTTTGAATCCCTTCAGGAATGAAAACGAGAACATTGCCGCCATTGGCCACATAATTGGTCAATGCACCGGCAAGACCTGTGCTCACAGTCCTGATATTGGTCAGAACAATGAGATCATTTTCGGAAAAAGCATCGTATTGGATATTGCCCAGATTTGTATTCGTGAGGCGAAAGGTATTGAGTCCCTTAAATACAGCTTCGAGATATTTATTGGGTTTGTCTTCATTAATGGCCAAAACTGACACCGTCTCCTTAATATTGAAATGAATATAATACGAGTCATCGAATTGGATAGGGTAGTCATCAATCTTGATCTCAATTTGTTGCCAGCCCGTGTTGACGAGCAATACATTGATCGAGTCCAGAATGCTGGAGCGTGATGGAATGGCAATGGTTCCTTCGGGCTTTGTCTGACCATTCTGAACGAGCATCAGGCGCACATTGTCGACATCCTCGTCTCCATGATTGGTCACACGCACCATAAGTGTGTTGTTTTGATTGCCGATTGGTACGGGGTTATCAAACCAGACACTGTCGATTGAGATATTGTTTTCCTTGACGGACTGAAATGGAATGAGGCTGTGATCTACAGTTGTATCAAGCTGGCCGTCGACATCGGTAATACTTTTTTGAAAATCACTCAGGATGTATACTTTGCGGTTGCCATCCAGTTCGTCATCATCCTGAACCCGTTGCAGGACCTGGGAAATCCGCGATACCTTGGGTACTATGGCCAGGTCATTAATTGCTGTGATTGCGTCTTCTGCGGAAAGCCACCGTTGCTGGGCTCCCCTGAGCGAATGACTGAAAACCTGGAATTCATCCTCTGCACCATAGGCACTAATGACCTGCTCAGCCCTGCTTCTGGCCTTGTCAAACAAGGGCACGTCTTCACTCATGGATTGCATTGAAAATGAATTGTCCACAAAAATACTCACGTAGTTTTTTCTCTGATCGCCTCCATTCTTATTAGACATATAGGGTTGCGCAAATGCAAATATCAGAAACACAAATGCGAGGAGGCGCATGAGCAGAACAAGGAGGTTGCGCAGTTTATTTCTCGTTGCTGTTTCTTCTTTTATTTCACGGAGGTGTCTGACGTTCGTAAAATATACCTTCTTGAAGCGCCTGAAATGAAACAGGTGAATGATGACAGGTATGGCGAGGAGGGCCAATGCCCAGAATATTTGAGGATTTACAAATTGCATGTGCCGCAAAAATATAATCTTTAATCAACATATTTCAACCATTGAATATTGTGAATCGTTGTCAGTTTATAATTTACTTCGTTATTTTCATAGATCAATAATTTCAGAGCCTATGCTTACCAGGTTATTCTCTATACTGTTTTTACTTTTTGGCCTACAGGTGATTTCAGCGCAAAACATTGATTTCAAAGATTTTGAAGCATTTAAGTTCAGGGCCATCGGGCCTGCGGGCATGAGCGGGCGGATCACAGCCATAGATGTCAATCTGCGTCATCCGGGGCACATTCTCATAGGCTCGGCATCAGGTGGAGTCTGGGAGTCCCTCAATGGCGGGATATCATGGAAGCCAATATTTGACAAACAACCTACGCAATCCATTGGCGCTGTAAGGATCAATCAGAACAATCCCGACGAAATTTGGGTAGGCACCGGGGAAGGCAACCCCCGCAATTCGCACAACAGCGGGGCAGGAATATTCAAATCCATTGACGGGGGTCAAAGCTGGACTTACATGGGATTAAAGGAAACTAAACTCATACACCGCATCATCATCCATCCCCACGACCCTAAAACTGTTTTTGTCGGTGCTATGGGGTCTGCGTGGGGTGACTCCGAGCATCGCGGAGTGTATAAAACCACAGATGGCGGGGCGACCTGGAAAAAGATCCTTTACATAGATAAAAATGTCGGTGTGTGCGATCTTGTGGCCGACCCGTCAAATCCCAATAAAATGATCGCAGGTTTGTGGGCTTTCAGGCGAACACCGTGGAACTTTGAATCTGGGGGAGAGGGTTCCGGCCTTTATATTACTTATGATGCCGGTGCCAACTGGAAAAAACTCGGGAAAGAGGAGGGATTGCCCGGTGGTCAAACAGGCCGGTCCGGTGTAGCTTTTGCAAGATCGAAGCCCGATATTGTTTATGCCCTGGTGGAATCAGACAAGCACACCCTGTACAAAAGCAGCGACGGCGGAGCCACATGGAAATTCGTTTCAGATAAAAATGTCGGAAACCGTCCTTTTTACTATACCGAGATCTACGTCGATCCGACCAATGAAAACCGGATCTTCAATTTATGGTCCTATGTCAGTAAATCTGAGGACGGCGGGAAAACATTTGAGACCATTATGGATTATGGCAATGCCGTCCACCCGGACCATCATGCATTCTGGATACATCCTGAGGATCCTGCTTTCATGATCGATGGCAACGACGGAGGCGTGAACATTTCTCGGGATGGGGGTCAGACCTGGCGCTTCATTCATAATATACCAGTTGGACAGTTTTACCATGTGAATGTCGATGACGATTTTCCCTACAATATTTATGGCGGAATGCAGGACAACGGCTCATGGGTTGGACCAGGCTTTGTTCTCAAGAGTGGTGGTATCAGGAATTACGACTGGCAGGAGCTCTATTTCGGAGATGGTTTTGACGTTAGTCCAAAACCCGGCAACACAAGGTACGGGTATGCCATGTCCCAGGAGGGCAACCTGGCCATGTGGGATAAAGTGACAGGGCAAACACAATTTATCAGACCCAATCACCCTGAGGGTTTGCGGCTGAGATTCAATTGGAATGCGGCCTTTGCTCAGGACCCGCACACCACCTGTGGCATCTACTACGGCAGTCAATATGTCCATTACAGTGCCGATTGCGGACAAAGCTGGACGACTATTTCCCCAGACCTGACCACCAATGATACTTTGAAGATCAAAGCTTCCCGAAACAGCGGGGGACTGACAAAAGATGTGACTGGAGCTGAAAATCACTGCACAGTCTTATGTATTGCCCCAAGTCCATTCAACAAAGAACTCCTGTGGGCAGGTACCGATGACGGCCGGCTTCATAAGACGGAAGACGGAGGGGCCAATTGGTTATTAATGAATGCCCGTCTTCCCGGGCTGCCGAAAGGCGCATGGATCCCTCAAATTGAGCTTTCCGAGGTGAATGAACAAGAGATCTTTGTTGTCGTGAATAACTATAGGATGAATGATTGGTCTCCATATTTATTCCACTCCAAAGACGGTGGAAAGTCGTGGCGGAATTTGGCCTCGGGGAAAGATATCGGCGGATTTGTCACAAGTGTAAAACAGGATCCTGAATGCGAAGACCTGATCTTTATGGGTACGGATGTCGGTCTGTACATTTCTTTTGATCACGGAAGAAACTGGAAAAAATGGAACCAAGGGCTTCCTTCGGTCCAGATCAGGGACATCGCGATCCAAAAGACAATGCACGATCTTGTCCTGGGCACTTTCGGTCGATCCTTCCTTGTCCTTGATGGCATCACTCCATTAAGGGAAATTTCACGGAATCCGGGAATCCTGGAGACTGCATTCAATGTATTTCCCGCCCCTGAAGTCTATTTGACGGAATACAGATCCTACGACGGCATCAGGTTTATTGCCCAGGGAGAGTTTGTCGGGGAAAACAGGATTCCGGATGCTGTATTCAGTGTTTGGAAAAAGCCCGCAAAGAAAGATGAGATGAAAAATGGGGCAACAGCAATAAAAGAAAAGGATGGTTCCATATCGAAGAAAGATGAAGGACCTGAGAAAGACAATAAACATAAAGAGCACGATAAACTGACAATTACAGTGATCAATTCATCTGGTGATACGATCAGGATATTAAAGAGAAACCTGGAAGACGGATTGAACAGGATCACCTGGAGCCCTGACAGCAAAGGTGTCCATTTTCCCCGGAGATCGGAGTCGAGAGAAGACTCAGAGCCTGGAGGTATGCCCATCATACCGGGCACCTACAAGGTTTTATTTCAATACGGAAATGACGTTGATTCTACTTTCCTGACGGTCAGCGATGATCCAAGGACAGACAGAAGCGTGTCTGATATAGAAGCAAAATACAAAGCCATGGCAGACTTTAACAGTACTGTCGAAATTGCGACCAAAGCCCTGGAAAACTTGAAAGAAGCAAAGAACCAGGTCAGACTGTATCGTAAGATCATCGAAGTTCAGCACGACAGTATTCAAAAGGACATGAAGGCAAAAAGTAAAGTCATCGAGAGAAAGATTGATACATTGATGCACCAGTATTTTCTGTCCGGGGAAGGGGGCGGCTACAGGGACGATGCGCATTTGCTGACGACATACCTCAGGTCTGCTCGCAGATACCTCCGAGCTGCAAAAGGGGCTCCTGGCCCTAATGGACAGCTTGCAGTG
>JBFKJL010000104.1:0-7896 GCA_041631795.1 Saprospiraceae bacterium
ATTTCGGTGGTGACACCAATGGCGACGGGAGTATGACGGCTCCATCAAGAGGCTCCTGGGGGCCCCTTGTTTTTAAAGGAAGCGATCCTTCCCACCTGGAGAACCTCCTGATCAAATACGGTGGAGAATGGGACTGGGGCATGACCATTGAAAACAGCAATGTCCTTGTCGATAATTGTGTTATTGCAGAAAGCGGCAGAACAGCTGTGTTTATCAAAGACAGCAATCCTGAAATACGCAACTCTACCTTTAGCAACAATGTCTCCGCAATTTATGTCAATCACAGCTCGATGCCCCTGATTTATGACAATGACTTCATGTTCAACGGGGTCGGCAATGCCAGCGGTGACGCGTTGAGTGTTGACCCTATCCATCCCGGTATTGTGGACATCGAGGACAATTACTGGGCATCCACATTCGGACCTTTCAATTACAATTCAAACCCGGGCAGTCCCGGGCAAAAGGTCAGTGGACCGGTGGACTATGAACCATGGGAGACAGGAATGGTCAACAGGGAAATGATATCGAAGCCATTACTGGATATTGAGAAATCTGGCAACCAGGTCACTTGCCGTCAGACCTTTGGATTTTCATTCACTGATTTCATGTGGGATTTCGGCGATGGCCAAACGAGCTCCTCCGCCATAGGCAGCCATACGTATACAGATGCCGGTGGCCTGTATGAAGTGTGTTATTCAGCCACAGCAGAATATGGTATTAGGGTTAAGCAATGTCAGCAGGTGGATCTGTCGACTTCACTTGAGGACCCAAGAATAAACATGTCTATTCGTATAAATCCGAATCCGGCACATGAATCGCTGCACATTGAATTGGATATCGGTGAGTCTGTTTGGGCAGAGGCCGTTCTCCTGGATATGTGTGGTGCAAAAATCGCGACCATATATTCCGGTCCATTGGCAAGCGGACCCGTGATGTGGGTGCAGGACGTTTCAGGCTTGGAACCGGGCATTTACATTCTGTCTCTCTGCCTGGACGACCGCATCATGAGCAGGAGAGTGATCGTTTTTTAATGCTCATTGGCACAGCCATGGGTCAGAGTCCTTAGCGGATCCAATGCAATCTTTTTATTATCTGCACGAAGAAGACCGGAAAGAGGCTGAACATGAAGACGTACCCAAGATACTCCGGGGTAAAAGTTTCCAATTGCAGGACTTCATTCAGGACAGGGTTTACATAGGCCAGCACAAGGATGAGGATACTCAATAGAATGGCCAGCCAGATGAATGAGTTCCGTGTTATTTCATTGATGAAAAACGATTTTTTGATATCGGTGAGATTGAACACGTGCCACAGTTGGCCAAGAATCAGTGTGTAAAAGGCGAAGTTATTGGCCAGGCCTTCTGAAAGTCTTAAATAGTAAGATGCAAACAGCAAGGCGCCAAGCGAGCCGATGGTGATGCCAATGGCGTAGACCACAATGGCGATCCAAAGTGATTTGTCGATAATAGGGATATTCTTTGAACGGGGTGGCTGGTCCATGATGTTGTCTGACTCCCGGTTCATGCCCAGGGCGAAGGCCGGAAAGACATCGGTAACCATATTGATGAACAGGATCTGAAGCGGCAGCAACGGCATCGTCAGGTTTGAAAAGAATGCCAGAGCCACAAGCATAAGTTCACTCAGATTACAGGAGAGCAGGTAAACAACGAAATAACGGATATTTTCGAAAATGCTTCGCCCCTGCCTGATGGCCACCACAATGGAAGTGAAGGCATCATCTTTGAGGACAAGATCTGCCACTTCCCTTGCCGCTTCTGTGCCTCTTTTGCCCATGGCGATACCGATATCCGCTTTTTTCAGGGCAGGCGTGTCATTGACGCCATCGCCGGTCATGCCTACGGTCTTCCCCATATCCTGGTACAGCTGGACCAGTTTTAGTTTTTGTGCCGGACTGACCCGGGCAAAGATCGTTGACTTCTGTATATCCGGAGAAATTCCGCCAATTTGAGATGAGGTTTCTTCGAGAGCGGCGCCCTGGATAACGGGAGCATGTTCCTTGCCGAACAGGTCAATTTTTTGCGCTATATATCGAGCGGTTTCGGGGTGGTCCCCGGTCACCATGACCACTTTAATGCCTGCGTTTTGACATGTCTGAACAGCATTCCGAATTTCTTTGCGCGGGGGATCGATAAAGCCGATCATACCGATCAGGATGAGATTGTGGGTAAAATCTTCCCTGGGTGTATCTATCTCATTGTAGGCAAGTGCCAACAGGCGGACGCCCCTGCCTGCAATGGTGTTGGCCTTGTCCATCCAGGCCTGTTTGTCTGTCAGCGGCTTCTTACCCTCCCGGGTCAGGACATGATCGCTTTCCTTCAATATGACTTCAAGGGCTCCTTTGATACAAACGAGATAATCCGGACGCTTCCCGTTCTTGTGTAAGGTGCCCATCATTTTGGTATCGCTGTCAAATGGTATTTCGCGAACCCTTGGGTAATCCTGTTGGATGCCAGTAAAGGCGCCTTTGCTGCCGGCAGAAAATTTGAGGAGGGCAATTTCGAGGGGATCGCCAATGGGATCGCGACTATTATTGGCGTATATCGAGGCGTTGTTGCACAGGACTGCAACCTTTTGCAATTGATCGAAGGCATAAGTATGGCCCAACCATTCATCGCGGGCATCTGAAAACACGAGGGTGTGTTGATCGAAGTGAACCTGGGCTTCTCCAAAATCAAACACGATCGTATCCGGGTAGAGTTGATTCTCAGTCAGGGTCCCTGTTTTGTCTGTACAGATGATTTCTGTCTCACCCAGTGTTTCGATCGAAGTCAGCCTTTTGACGACCACATTATGCCGGGCAAGCCTGAGCATACCCCGGGCCAGGGCAACAGTTGCCACGATTGGAAGACCTTCGGGAATAGCGGCAATGGCCAGGGCTATGGCTGTTTCAATCATCAGGTAGGTGCCTCTTCCCTGGACCAACCCTAACAGAAGGACGAGTAATACTATAACCAGTGTCAACCAAATCAGCTTTTTACTGAGGACGTTCAGTTTTTTTTCTAGTGGGGTGGTAGACTTTTCAGCGGTCTCAGTCAGTTGGGCGATCTGTCCCAGGGCGCTGTTGCGACCAGTACCTGTCACAATGGCACGGGCATTGCCCCTTGTCACCATGGTTCCTTTGAACACGATGTTGATTCGATTGGCCATAGGAGCATCAGCTTTTATAACAATACCGGCATCTTTGCTTACCGGAACACTTTCCCCAGTCAGGATAGCTTCAGAAACAGCAAGGTTGTTTTCTTCGATCAGCCTTGCGTCCGCAGGAACGATATCCCCGGCCTCAATGAGAATGATGTCCCCGGGAACGAGTCGGGTCGCACTGATCTTTGATAGCTGACCACCGCGACAAACTAGGGTAACCATTTGTGACAATTTTTTCAGGGCCTCCATGGATTTGATGGCCTGGAATTCCATGTAAAAGCCTAACCCCGCATTGATGATGATGACCACCATAATAGCAATCCCCTCGAGCCATTCCTGGAAAATGAATGCCAATCCTGCTGCTACAACGAGGATCCATACAAGGGGGCTGATAAACTGGGAAACCAGGATGATCCACATGCTTTTTCTCACCTGGCTTTGGACGGCATTCGCGCCGAATACTTTGATCCTTTTTTGGGCTTCAAGCCCGGTCAGGCCCTTTATGGCATCGGAGTGAAGCTGATCAATTACATTTTGGATAGACTGGGAATGCGGATCTATGGCCCTGAGGAGGGATGCATCAGTCGTCTTACCAATTAATTTGAACATGGATCTGCCCTTCATCTGCCGGGAAGAATTATTCATGTAAGCTATGAAAAAAAAGCTCTCTGGTAAATACAAGAATGATTATAATCTGATACCTGTTGTTATGGTCCAGTCTTTATCCTCCAAATCTGTTAATTTTGGCTTTATGGAATATCTGGAGGTTCTCATCAAGATCCGGAAAATCATGCGGTCCATCAACCTGGAAAGCAAGAGGATAGAAAAGGCCTTTGGAATCAGCATCCCGCAGTTGCTCGTCCTTCAGTACCTGTCAGAACAAAAGGATTTCAAAGCGTCTTCAAAATCCATTAAGGACTATATCAATCTCAATGCGAGCACTATTTCGGGCATCATAGTCCGTCTTGAAGAAAAAGGTTTTGTGGCGCGGCTTCCAAAACCAGAGGACAAGCGGGCTTCCTATATAACCTTGACGGCAAAAGGCTCCGATATTCTCAAACAGTCGCCGACCACACTCCAGGAAAAGTTATCCAGGCGCCTGAAGAAATTGTCCAAACGGCAGATAGAGGAATTGAACAAGCATATCGACTTATTGACCGAATTGATGGATGCTGGTGATCCTGGGGGGTGACTTGTATCCAGGGTAGGCCGTACCCTGAAGACATTAAAATAGTTTCTATAGGAACTAAATTATCGAACTGACCGTTGATATCATTGTATTCTTCACAAAAACATCACATTTAATTTATGAGTAAAAACAAATATCTGTCTCAAGCCATTGACTGGGCCACCAAAAGATCTGTCGATGAAATCAAATCTGTTCACGAGGATTATGATGATACCAAAACCTTTAGAAACAAGAATACTGATGAGACAATCCAGCCTGATGTATCCTTCAAGGTCAGGGGAGGCATAAAGCATTTTTCAGAAGTCGCACTAAAATCTGAGAACATCAGAAAGCTGGTCACACGCTGGAAATTTTTAAGTATAAAAGCGTCATTGAACAGGGGCAAGTTATTTTTGCTCGCACCAAGAGGTCACAAAATGTTTACGGAAAGGCTTGTCAGTAAGTACAACATTAACGCAATCATTTATTCACTTTAAAAATTACTTCATTGATCATCATTAAAAGGAAAGACGACGAGAACATTGACAGGATGGTGAAGCGGTATAAGCGCAAGCACAGAAAGATCAAACTGATGCGCGAGATCCGAAATAGAAAGCATCATACTAAGCCATCCGTGAAAAGAAGAAACGAGATTCTCAATGCCAAATACAGGCTTGAGAACTTTTCGGAAGAGTAATCAGCAATCCCGTAGAATAAGTATAAATTTTTGGGAATTAAGTATCCAACTTGATTCCCATATTTTATTGTCTAATTTTAAACAAACAGTATAATGAATTCAGTACAGGACGTCCGCATCAATCAATCTGTGGCAGTACTTATTGATGGAAACAATATAGAGATGAGTTTGCAGTCCCTTGTAGGGCAGGATAATGCCTTGTTGGATTTTGACAAGCTCATTCCAAAACTCCTAAAGGACCGAGGCCTGAGCAGGCTTATCTATTTCAGGGAAGGCAAGAGTATCTCAGATAAACTCGCCGAGCGCTTGTTGACCCAGTTTCACGGTTCGGTCATGCCGTGCCACAAATCCGCTGACATACCCCTGACCATCAAGGCCACGCAAATTGCAAAAAAGGTGGATACCATCATCATCCTTTCGGGCGACTCTGATTATGTAGAGCTTGTGCGGCACCTGAAAGGCGAAGGTGTCAGGGTGGAGATTGCGGCCGTTGAAGCCAACACGGCAAGGATATTGATCGATGAAGCGGATCTTTTTACCCCAATTGATGCCGAGGATTGTTATATCCTGAAAACGTTCAAGAAGCGGAAGCCGCCGCGGAAGAGAAAGAGGTAAAAAATTTGAACTTACAATAATCCAATGCCTGTAGAGGATCACTAATGCCACAAAAAAAGGCCACTCGGATTGTGAGTGGCCTTGAATCACTTTAACGCAACAATGATCATTTAAAAAAGAGTGTTAAAGAAGGATCAATTATTCCGTGCAAAAACACCAAGAACAACATAGGTTGTCGGATCTACTGTTGTTATAGGCTGAAGCGGATCATGGATCACGAAAAAGCCATCATAGGTGTTGACAATTTCATCATACTCCATACTTGCGATGAAGGTATTTCTTGCAGTCTCGCCATTTCCGACAATAGATGTGACCAATACATTGGTATTTGGTGACTCCATGTACGGTGTTCCGTTTGGAGTTGTCGTGGCATCAGCCATATCATGCGCATGAGCCCGGTAGACCTCCCCATCAAGTGAGTTCATAATACTGACTGAAACTCTAGACTGGTTGTTTGACAATTCATCAATTTGTACTATCGTCGAAAGATCTGAAGGGTGACTGCCATCATAAGCAAAAGATGAAGCCAGTTGGCCAATGTTAAAGTCATATTCAAATACTGCTGTTCTGAATTGTGTCGTCGGTTGTGTTCTTGCAAATGTGCCCACGATAAGGTATGTAGAAATATCCACAACATTGATTTGTTGAAGTGGATCATGGACGACGAAAAAACCTTCGTATTGATTCGTCAACGCTTCGAAAGTCATCTCAGCTTCCTGGGAAACGCTTGCTGATCCACCTGTTCCCTGCAGTGTTTGAACAAAAATATTGGTGTTTGGAGATTCACTGTATGGTGTACCATTTGGTGTAGAATTTGGGTCAGCGGCATCGTGAGCATGCAGTCTATAGGTTGCACCATTTACAGTATTTGTTAAAGTGACTGTAATAAGGGTATTGCCATTTTCCAGTTCATCCAGGCGCAAAGAAGCGTCAAGGTCAGAGTTGTGTGTTCCTGCATAGGGTGCTGTGGGAACGACCTGACCATTATTGAACTGATAAGTATACTCTGCAGATCTCATTTGTAAGGGATCATCGTCAGAGCATGAATTCATGAATATTAAAATACTCAGTGTAAGAATTATCGAAATAATGTTTTTCATAATAAATTTTTAATGTGAACTAATACCCTTACATACGGGTATGGTTTTGACATTGGATTTTTAAAATGAATTTTTTTTTAAAAAATTATCCGACAGGAAATACGCCAATTAATTCCTCCAGTGTGGGTGATTGACTTCCACCAAGAGGTTCAATTGTAATGGCGTAAGCATTTGAGTTGGACTCATGGCGTACTTCAATGAGCCGTGTCTGCCCATCAAAAACGTCAAGAGGTATGGGGTCAATATCATCCTGGAGAGACCATAATTGATAGCTTTGATTGGAAGCTATTTCGGGAAGGGCATTCAATTGGAGATAGGTTTTCCCTTCTGTGGGATTATTGTACAGGAATATGTTTGTGTTGGGATATTTATCTGTGGGTTGTGCCAACACAATCTGATTGTCTTCATTCGTTATTTGCTCGAAGAGCAGCAACTCTGCCGCATATTGAGCCCGGTTGTCCTCACAATCCACTAACCTTTCCTCAAGATTTAAATTCCGGGTGTTGAGATTATTCAAGATGAAAAGCGCACCGATGATCCCTGCGGACAAAGCTGCAATGGTCAGATAGGAAAAGAAAAGCCTTTTGTTCAACCTGAAAAATCCATCTATGCTCTTATGTGTCCTGATATTTTCCCAAACCGCAGATGAGGGTTGGACTGAATGCACTTCGGCGTACACTTCAAGGGCATTTTCAATTTGTCTTTGATCTTTTTTGAGTTCAGGATATTTCATCAGAAATTCCTCTACTGTCTGCCTGTCGACATCAGAAAGATCATCCAGAACATAAAGTTCCAGCAATCCTGATTCTCTGAATTCTTTAAGCGTCAATGCCATAGCATGAAGATTAATAAAGAAAGAATCAGGAATCCAAGGAAGAGTACTTTTTCATCTTTTAGTTCTTCTCGCAGGATCTGGATGGCTTTGCGTATCCTTGTTTTTACAGTTCCAATGGGCAAATCAAACTCTTTAGCCACATCGGAATGTGAAAATCCTTCGAGGTAGACTTTATTCAGTACAAGGCGATATTTTTCATCCAGTAGTGACATGAGATTATCAACATCAATTTTATTCTGGTTTATGCGTGTGCTTTTATGATCATGTACGAGGTCTTCAGTTGAAATGGTTTCCTGGTGTCGCTGAAAACTCTTTAATC
>JBFKJL010000105.1:0-7841 GCA_041631795.1 Saprospiraceae bacterium
CGTCCTTGAAGGCCTGTCCAGGCTCAGGTAATTCAATCCGACATCAAGCAGGAATTCAAGGCGCATCCTGATCTCTTTGAGCACATCCTTGCCAATGGCTTTCTGTTTATCATCCAATGCATTATCGAGGTCGCTCATCCATTGGTGAAGGGTCACAAGGTCCATTTGAGCCAGTTCGCCAATGTGTTTTTCATTGAGTTTGAAGTGAAGGGATTCTTTTTTTAACCTGTAGCCTTCACAGGTCGGACAAGTGATGATGGTCATAAATTCCTCGGCCCATTGCCTGATCTTTTCGGATGTCGATGTTTTCTGCCACCGTTGCAGCATATTGACAATGCCTTCGTTACCCAAATTATAGGTGAAATCGTGTTTCGAAAAGCGCAGGTTCATATCCAGGGTGTCATCACCTCCGTGAAGAATGACATTCAGCGCCTCTTTGGGGATCTTATTGATGGGCGTTGAAAAACTGAATTGATATTTTTTTGCAATTTGCCGCAGCTGCTTGAAAGTGTAATTGTCACGCACTTCGCCAAAAGGGGCAATGCCGACATCATTGATGCTTTTGGTGTCATCGGGTAAAACCTTCTCCATATCCACAGAATGGCATTGACCCAGGCCGTTGCATTCCGGGCATGTGCCATATGGTGAATTAAAAGAAAAGGTATTGGGAGAAGGCTCTTCATATGAAATGCCTGTTTCCGGACACATTAATCTTTTGGAGAAGGGTTTGACCTCTCCTGTTTCATTGTCCAGGATCTGGATAAAATCCCTGTTGAGTTTAAATCCGACATGGATCGATTCCGAAAGCCTGTCTTTTTTATCAATGCTGACTTTGATCCGATCGACGACGATTTCAATATCGTGGGTTTTGTATCTGTCAAGCTGGAGCCCCGGCCTGAGGTCTGTAATTTTGCCATCAATCCGCACCTTGGTATAGCCTTTCTTCCGTGTTTGTTCAAAGAGTTCCCTGTAATGTCCTTTCCTCGCCCGGATCACCGGAGCGAGAACACTGATCTTCCTGTTTGTGAAATCATCGAGAATCTTACTGATGATCTGGGGTTCTGAATACTGCACCATTTTTTTCCCCGTATGATAACTGTAAGCTTCACCAATACGGGCGTACAATAATCTGAGGAAGTCATAGATTTCGGTTGTTGTGCCAACGGTACTTCTCGGATTCCAGGCTGTTGTTTTTTGTTCTATAGAAATGACAGGACTGAGGCCGTCAATTTTTTCAACATCCGGACGTTCCATTTTACCGAGAAACTGTCGTGCATATGAGGAAAAAGTTTCCATGTAACGGCGTTGACCTTCAGCATAGAGAGTGTCAAAAGCAAGAGATGATTTACCGCTCCCGCTGATGCCAGTTATGACAACAAGCTGATCCTTGGGGATTTGTACAGTAATGTTTTTGAGGTTGTTTTCCCTCGCCCCGATGATCTCTATGAAAGCCTTTTCCCGGTTGTTCATATGCGGATGAATAGAACCTGCAAATATATATGAAATCAATCATAAGAAAGGTATCACGTCTTCAATGAGGTGACCTAAATGCTGACCTGCGCTCGAAGCAATTTGCATGACATCTTCTTCAGTAACAACTTTAACAACGTGTGGCGGGTAGCAAATGTTTGTGACAATAGAGAGACCTGCAACATTTAAACCACAATGGTTAGCGACAATCACTTCGGGCACAGTCGACATGCCGACAAGGTCTGCCCCAATAATGTTTAAAAACTTATACTCGGCGGGTGTTTCCAGGTTGGGACCCTGGAAGCCGGCATAAACACCCTCCATCAATTCTATATCCAGGATGTGAGCCCTGCTTGTTAAAATGTCGAGAAGGCGGCGGTCGTAGGCCGCTGACATATCTGGAAACCGTGGTCCCAGGTCAGGAATATTCGGACCGCGCAGGGGATGCTCAGGAAACAAATTGATATGATCGCGAATAGCGACAAGGGATCCCGGCTTATAATTTTCATTGAGACCACCTGCTGCATTGGTCACGATAAGGTTTTGAATACCCAGGAGTTTGAACACTCTGACCGGAAAGGTCACTTCGTGCATGGCATAGCCTTCGTAAAAATGAAATCTTCCACTCATGAGACAGACAGGAATTCCATTCAAGCGGCCAAAAATGATTTGGCCAATGTGTCCATCGACAGTCGTGACCGGGAAATTTGGAATGTCTTCATAAGGGATAATGATCGGATCTTCAACATGATCCGCCAATCCATGCAAACCCGTACCAGCAATGATAGCAGTCAAGGGCTGGACCCCTGAATTTTTTAAGAAAGATGCCGTTTTTGAGGCTTTGCGAAGTATATGGTTCATAGTGTGAAGATACATTAGTTTAAAGGGTTTTGGATTCCAATCCATAGTCATGGCTCAGGGGTCTTTTGTGGAATCATTCCTGTTTCAATCAAAGTCGTTCAAATATTATTGATTGGTGTGATTAATTTGATTACTTTTGCAACGTAAATGCGAAGGAGGGAGCGATTGTTCCCTCTTTTTATTTTAGGTATGCTGGAAAATTTAGAGCAAAGAATCATAGACCTTGTTCATGAGGGCATAAAAGTAAAGCAACTCAATCATTGCTTTTTGGTTGATGTGCATACCAGTGGACGTAAAATTGAGGTGTTTATTGATGCGGACAAAGGTGTTCGATTTGCAGATTGTAAGGCATTGAGCAGGTTCATCGAAGAAGATCTCGATAAAACAGGGGTGGTTGGGACCAATTATATCCTGGAAGTCTCATCTCCGGGCGCTGAAAGGCCACTCAAAATGCCCAGGCAATATCCTCAGCACATTGGCCGCAAAATCAGTGTCAACCTGAGGAATGGACACCAGGTAGAGGGGCTTCTCAAAAGTGTTGAGAAAGAAGGGATCAATATCGAAATCGAAGTTAAAAAGGAAAAACTCACAGAACGTGTGTTGTTCGACAATATAAAAGAATCAAAAATATTAGTAACGTTTCATAAGTAAAAAATGAATTTAGTTGAATCATTTGCTGAATTTAAAGCTGGAAAAAACATCGACAGACCGACGATGGTCAGGGTTCTTGAAGATGTTTTCCGCACGCTGATTAAAAAGAAATATGGATCCGATGAGAATTTTGATGTCATCGTGAATACCCAGAATGGCGACCTTGAAATGTGGCGTGTCAGGGAGATTGTACCCGACGGAGAAGTCACCGACGAGATGAGCCAGATCTCGATATCAGAAGCCTTGTCTATTGATGACGACTACGAAATCGGAGAGGAGTGCTACGAGCAACTCGGATTGGAAGATTTTGGAAGACGGGCGATTTTGGCAGCGCGTCAAACCCTGATCTCAAGAATCATGGAACTTGAGAAGGATGAGATCTTTAAAAGATATTCGGACAGGGTTGGGGAAATCGTACTTGGGGAAGTGGCCCAGGTGCTTAAGCGTGAGTTTCTCATCATAGATGATGCCACCGGTAGCGAGCTCATTCTTCCCAGGGGAGAAATGATTAAAGGCGATTTTCTACGTAAAGGTGATATGGTCAGAGGTGTTATCAAGAAAGTCGATATGAAAAATAACAATCCTATCGTGGTGATGTCCAGGACCAGCAGCGAATTTTTAGAAAAGCTCATGGAACAGGAAGTTCCTGAAATTGAAGACGGGCTAATCACAGTGAAGAAGATTGTGCGTATCCCGGGCGAAAGAGCCAAGGTTGCTGTTGAATCTTACGATGACCGCATTGATCCAGTTGGGGCCTGTGTCGGGATGAAAGGTTCCAGGATCCATGGTATTGTACGCGAGTTAAAAAATGAAAATATTGACATTGTCAATTATACAAACAATACGACCCTTTTCATTCAAAGGGCCTTGACCCCGGCAAAGATCTCAAGCATTGATTTGGATAACGAGAATATGACTGCATCCGTTTTTCTCAAGCCCGACCAGGTTTCTCTTGCCATTGGAAAGGGAGGATCCAATATTAAACTCGCCAGTCGATTGACAGGCTATGAAATCGATGTGTACAGGGAAAATGATCAACCCGGGCTTGAAGACGTGGATCTTGATGAATTTATCGATGAGATTGATGAATGGATCATTAATTCTCTGAAAGAAATTGGTTGCGATACAGCACGCAGTGTTTTGGACTTGAGTAAGGATGAGCTCGTGCGGCGTACCGACCTTGAAGAGGAAACAGTGGAGGAGGTGCTTAAAATTCTGGAATCAGAATTTGAAGAGGACTAAATGATGAAGAATCTATATTTTGTGTTACTATAAAAATTTACATGTCGAAACGTCTGGTTAAAATAGCGAAGGAGTTGAATGTAGGGACAACAACCATAGTTGAATTCTTGAACAAGAATGGCTTCGAGATAGAGAACAAGCCGACTTCAAAGATATCTGAGGATATGATCGAAGTTCTTCTCAAGGAATTCAGCAATTCTATGGCTGTCAAGGAAAAGGCGGACCAACTTGTTATAGGAACCAGGACAGCGCATGGCGCCCCTTCTGCGCCGGTTGAAGTCATCCCTCCGGAACAAAAGACCGAGATAACAGAACCCAAGGTGGACAAGACTGAGGAGACCAAAGAGGAAGAAGTCATAAGGGCTGAACGAAAGGCGCCAGGAATCAAGGTGGTCGGGAAGATCGATCTCGAGAAGAAAGAGAAAAAAGTCGAGGATGACGAAAAAGAGGAAGATGTGACCGAAGAATCAAAGCAAGAAACCGCCGAAGCTTCGGAAAGTGGAGATCAAAAAAGTGATGCGGCACCAGAACCGGAAGAAGATGTCGTCAGGGCCGAAGCGCCACAGCTCCAGGGATTGAAGATCATGGGGAAGATAGATGCGGAGAAACTCAAAAAGAAGAAGAAAGAAAAGCCACAACCTGCACAGGATCAGAGTAAGAAGGGAGGGCGCAAGGCTCAGGGGGAAGGTGACAGTGATCATCATAAGAAACGCAAAAGACGACGCAAAAAGATCACGGCTGAGTCTTTTGCGCATGAGAGTCGCCAGAAACGCTCATCAAAGCGGGATGAGGAAGTGAAAGTCGTCTCACAAAAGGAGATCGAAGATAAGATCAAAGCCACAATGGCGCGGATCAGTGGGGTAAAATCAAGTAAACGACAAAAGATCAGAAGAGACAGCAGGGACCAGAAGAGAGAAAAGCAGGAAATTCAGGAAATGGAAGCCCAGGATACAAAGCTTAAGGTGACCGAATTCATTTCTGCATCAGAATTGGCCGGTCTCATGGATGTTACCGTATCCGAAATCATCACAAAATGTATGAACCTGGGTGTCATTGTCTCGATAAATCAGAGACTTGATGCCGAGATCATCGAGCTCGTGGCCAGTGAATTTGGACATGAAGTCGAATTCATCGGTATCGATGACCAGGAGACAGATGATATAGAAGAAATTGAAGATGATCCGAAAGACCTTGTGCCCAGGGCGCCAATCGTGACAGTCATGGGACATGTGGATCACGGTAAGACATCTCTTCTGGATTTTATCCGAAAAGCAAATGTCGTCGGTGGTGAAGCCGGCGGGATCACGCAGCATATTGGCGCCTATGAAGTATATGTCGGCAAAAACAAGAAAAAAATTACTTTCCTCGATACCCCTGGTCACGAGGCATTCACCGCCATGCGCGCCAGAGGAGCCAAAGTCACAGATATCGTTGTGGTCATTGTGGCAGCAGACGACAGGATCATGCCACAGACAAAAGAAGCCATCAGTCACGCCCAGGCAGCTGGCGTCCCAATAGTTTTCGCTATAAACAAGATCGATAAGGAAGGGGCAAACCCCACTGTAATCAAACAGGGACTTGCTGATGTAAACATTCTCGTGGAAGAATGGGGTGGTAAATACCAGTCCCAGGATATATCCGCGAAAACAGGACTTAATGTTGATCTTCTCCTTGAAAAGATCATTCTTGAAGCCGAAATGCTCGAGTTAAAAGCCAATCCAAACAGGCAGGCAATTGGAACTGTAGTGGAAGCTTCCCTTGATAAAGGCCGAGGCTATGTGACCAAGGTCCTCGTTCAGACCGGGACGCTGAAAATTGGAAGCACGTTGATTGCGGGGGCCAATAGCGGTAAGGTCAAAGCGATGTTCAATGAAAGAGGGAAAAGGGTCAAGCAAGCCGGACCATCAACCCCTGTATTGATCCTCGGTTTGGATGGAGCACCCCAGGCAGGTGAAAAGTTCAAGGAGACTGAAACCGAACAGGAAGCAAAGCAACTGGCAGCCAAGAGATCGCAGATAGAAAGAGAACAAACCACGCGCGCGAGCAAGCGGATCAGTCTGGATGAAATTGGCCGAAGACTTGCCCTGGGTACTTTCAAGGAATTGAACCTCATTGTCAAAGGAGATGTCGACGGCAGTGTGGAAGCCCTTTCAGATTCTCTTATAAAATTGTCCCAGGAAACAGTCCAGGTCAATGTAATCCATAAAGCTGTCGGACAGATCGCCGAATCCGATGTCCTTCTGGCTTCAGCGTCAGATGCGATCATTATTGGATTCCAGGTCCGGCCCTCAGGAGGCGCACGAAAGCTCGCCGAGAAGGAAGGCGTCCAAATCAAAGGGTATTCGATCATCTATGAAGCCATTGAGGAAGTGAAGATGGCGATCGAAGGCATGCTAGAACCCACCAAAGAAGAAAAGATCATTGGTAGTGTTGAAGTACGGGAAACCTATAAGATCAGTAAGGTTGGAACTGTGGCCGGGTGTTTTGTGACCGAAGGAAAGATCACGCGCAATTCAAATATCAGGATCATCAGGGACGGTATTGTCATCTACCCCAACAAAGCGGGGGCGTCTGCTGAACTCGCCTCACTCAAGCGCTACAAGGATGATGTTAAAGAGGTCAGAAACGGCATGGAATGCGGCCTGACCATAAAGAATTTCAACGACCTGAAAGTCGGTGATGAAATTGAGGTCTTCGAGATCATCGAAATCAAACAGACCTTAAAATAGGAGACAAAATTTATCGCGGTGACGCAGTCAGACCTTCAGGGTTTTCTTGACCAAAAAGTCGAAGAATTCAATACATCGTCATTTATTGAAAATGACCCGATCATTGTACCGAAATCGTTTGATGACCCCCGGGACATAGAGATCACCGCCTTCATCACATGTATTCTTGCCTGGGGACAGAGAAAGACGATCATCAGCAAATCCTCAGAATTGTTTGAGCGCATGGACAATGCCCCCCACACCTTTGTCGTGCATCACCAACCAAAAGACCGGAAGCCACTGGAGTCTTTCAAACACAGGACATTCCAGGCCACCGACCTTTTATACTTCCTTGAATTTTTACAATGGTATTACCGGAACAATGATTCTTTTGAAGATATATTTTTAGCTGAACAACCATCTGTCAGGCAAGGGCTTATAAATTTCCACAACCTCTTCTTTTCACTTCCATTTGCCCCAGATCGAACAAAAAAACATATCGCGACGCCTGAAAAAAGATCGACATGCAAGCGACTGAATATGTTTTTACGTTGGATGGTCCGCGATGACGGGATAGTTGATTTTGGCTTGTGGAAACGTGTCAATAAGTCCACCTTGTATATGCCTCTTGATGTCCATGTAGAGCGGGTTGCACGTCATTTGGGCCTGTTAAAAAGGAAACAAAGAGACTGGGCAGCCGTAGAAGAACTTACGGCGAATCTTAGAGAATTTGATCCTGATGATCCCGTAAAGTATGACTATGCGTTGTTTGGGCTAGGGGCAAGCGGATTAATCTGAATTTTTTCTAAGACGAATGGATGCAATTTTTTTAGTCTCATTGTGGGGCTTTAGAATAATTGATAACCTGTAGATCTCACCACTTCCATTTTCGATATTTGTCACCACGTA
>JBFKJL010000106.1:0-7790 GCA_041631795.1 Saprospiraceae bacterium
ATCCTTTATGCCCGGCCAGCCAAACGGAAGCACGGTCATCCGATCCAGTTACTTGTCGGTCACTGTGACACTGTTTGGCCCGAAAATACGCTGAAGACGATGCCCCTTGAACATATTGACGGCAAGCTGAAAGGCCCGGGAGTGTACGATATGAAGGCAGGGATCGTCCAGATCATTTATGCCCTGCGCGCAGTGAAGGCATTGAACTTGGATTGGGTCAATACCCCTGTGATCCTTTTAAATTCTGACGAAGAAAAGGGAAGCTCTGAATCGACGGTGTATATTCGTCGACTGGCGCGTATTGCTGAGAGAGCATTTGTTCTTGAACCACCTTTGGGTCTGGATGGGGCTCTCAAAACCGCCCGCAAGGGATTGGGGCGGTTTACAATTGAAATTACGGGGATACCGGCACATGCAGGTCTTGATCCGGAAAAGGGTGCCAGTGCCATTCGCGAACTGTCGCACCAGGTTCAGGCCTTGTTTGCCTTGAATGATTTTGATAAAGGGATATCGGTCAATGTGGGTATGATCGAAGGCGGGACAAATCCCAATGTCGTCGCGCCCTTTGCCAAGGCTGTGGTTGACGTCAGAGTGCAGACGATTGAAGACCAGGCCATTATCACGGACAGGATCCATGCCCTCAAAACGGTTGATCCCGAAACAAGCATTGAGATCAAAGGCCGTTGGGGGCGTCCACCCATGGAGCGGACAGAACGGAATCAGCAGTTGTGGTTGATGGCTCAGAAAGTTGGCCAAAACCTTGGCATTGCGCTTGACCAAGGCATGGCAGGCGGTGGATCTGATGGGAACACCACCAGTTTATACACGGCGACACTGGACGGTCTGGGCACAGTCGGCGATGGTGCCCACGCCCATCATGAATTTATCTTTACTGATAAACTTGTCGAGCGTTGCACCTTATTGTCTCACCTGATATTGCACAAAGGCCTATGAAAGATGTTCCCCTGCACAAACCATATATTTTTGGATCGCTGACCAGGAATGCCCATTTCACTGATGATATCCTTTACCGCCCAGTTCCGCACGATAAATGGAAGAACGGGGACTTTGTCGTATCCGAGATAAAGTCGATCGGTGGAAGCACGGTAAAGGCGGAACTGGTGAATGGCAGGATGATGGAACTCATGAAGGGAGATCATGTCGTCGGTGCCCTGGGTGTGCGGCATGCCACGCTTGAAGCCACGGGATCGTACAAATGTGTCAGTAATGATGGAATGATGCACCTGCTCACCGGTGCCGGACTGATGGGATTGATGACATCGCGTTCGGTCTTTGTCACACCGTTGATCCAGATACAGTATAAAGGACATGTTCAAGGGGATGCCCGACACCTCAATATGCGCGATTTCGCCCGGAAGCCATCGCCGGCGCCATTTGACATGCCCGTCATACTCATTGTCGGCACTTCAATGTCTGCGGGAAAAACGACCTCCGCAAGGATCATAACCCGACATCTCAAGGAAATGGGACTGACAGTAACCGCAGCAAAATTGACCGGGGCCGGGAGGTTCAGGGATATACTGACTGTTAACGACGCTGGCGCTGACTATGTTTTTGACTTTGTTGACGCAGGACTGCCTTCAACGATTTGCCCCGCCAGGGAATACCGGGATGCACTTAAATGTATGCAGGATCTGATCGCGGGAACGGGGGCGGATGTTGCGGTCATAGAGATCGGCGCTTCACCCCTTGAGCCTTACAATGGGGATATCGCCATCCATGCCATAAAGAAAAATGTTGTCCTGACTGTCCTCTGTGCCTCAGATCCATACAGCGTATTGGGTGTACAGACAGCCTACAGCATCAAACCAACAATTGTCAGTGGTCCTGCCGTCAATACCATTGGGGGTGTTGATCTTGTCAGAAAAGTATCAAAAATCAATGCTCTCAACCTTATTGACAAGAAAAACTGGAAATCGTTAAGGCAAATTTTAAAACAGCGCCTCGAGATTCAAGACTAGGACCAGGCCCACAAAGGGTCAACTTTAATTCATTAATTATCCTTCAGAAACCCAGGATCCTGAGATCGTTTTCATCATCGATATCGCGCAGAATAGGCAATTTGTGTACGGAAAGATCATTTTCACGACACCTGTCCATGGTGGTCTTAAAAACGGTGTCAGTGCTCCATTCCAAATTTTCAAATAAGCAAGGATGGGTTTGGTTCATGCCTATCAGATAGTATCCTCCATCGAATGCCGGGCCTATGACAATATCATATGAGGAAAGTCTGTCGTATGCCTCTTGGATTATTACCGCGTCGAGCCCAGGGCAGTCGCTGCCAATGATCACGGCTCTATCATGAAAAGTTAAAACTGCATTGAATGCATTGGCCATCCGTGCGCCAATGTCATGTCCAACCTGGATTTGCTTATGGAACACTTCTGAGTCCCACATGTCGTGGGCATCAATATACTCATCGTAGAAAAGGAATTTTTCAAGCTGAATGCTCAATGCAAGATTGCGCGTATGTTCCAGGAGTCGCCGGTAAATGGCAAGTGCTTTTTGTGAGCCAATTGTTTTGGCCAACCGGGTCTTCACACGGCCTTCGATGGGATTCTTGACGAAGATGATGAGTGCCATGGGGTGGGCGGAGCCTCAATTCCTATTTCTTTTTACCCTTTTCCTCCTCTTCCTTTTCATACACGGCATCCCCCTGTTCAAGTTTCTTGGAAATCGTTGCATAGGGTCCGGTGACAATCTGTTCGCCATCATCGATACCATTGAGGACTTCAATAAATTCATCATCCTGGATCCCTGTTTTGACTTCACGCATTTCCACAGTATCTGCCTGAACAACGAAGACCACTTCGAGGTATTCATCACGGCTGGGGGTGGTCTCTTCTGATGCCTTTTCATCCCCTTTCTTTTTCTTGATATCTTCTTTCTCTCTTGTAGTGACAGCCTGGATCGGGATACTGACGATATCCGATTTTTCATTGGTATAAATATCCACTGATGCTGACATGCCCGGTCTGAATGGGAATTTGTCACCGGGTTTTATGAGATCGGCATAGGATTCCTGGTCAATCCTGACTTTGACAATAAAATTTGTGACCTGGTCTGTATTGAGCGTGGTGACTCCAGATGTTGACACATTTGAGGCCGTGTTGGCAATCTCGGAGACTCGCCCGGTAAATTTTCTGTCCAGGTAGGCATCCACTTCAATTTCCACAAAGTCATCCTCCTTGACCCTGATGATGTCATTTTCAGATACGTCCACCTGTACCTCCATGGAATTGAGGTTGGCAACACGCATCATTTCTGTGCCTGTCATTTGGATCGTTCCCACAACGCGTTCGCCTTGTTCGACACTCAGACGGGAGACGATGCCATCAACAGGTGATTTTATTGTTGTTCGGCTCAGGCTGGTCTCGAGTTCTTTAAGGCTGGCTTCAGAACTTTTTACATTGTACTGGGCGCCATCGATGCTTTGTTCCGCGGACCTGATGTTGGCTTCTGCCGACTTAAGATTGGCTTCAAGGCCTTGCAGGGAAGACAGAGATCCTTCAAAATCCGCTTCAGAAATGATGCCCTGTTCTTTTAACTTGATATTCCTGTCATGGATGCGCCGGGCATTTTCTAGCTGGGCCAGGATCTGCTCCTTCTGCGCGATATTGGTTTCCCGTGAGCTTTTCGACATGGCAAGGGACGCCTTAGCAGAATTGAGGGAAGCTTTTCCGCGCTCGACTGCGGAGAGGTAGGCTTCGGGATCGATCTTGGCCAGGAGTTGTCCGGCAGTCACAGAGTCGCCTTCAGCGACATAGAGTTCCACGATTTCACCGGAAACATCTGAAGACATTTTTACTTCTGTTTCCGGGAAGACACGTCCTGATGCGGAAACGGTTTCTTTGATTGTCCGTTTTTCAGCCTTTTCAATGGTCACTTGTTCTCCTTTCTTTTTATTCTTACTCCTCATGACAGCCAGGGTTGCCAACACACCGATAATTAATATCAATCCGATGGTGATCCAAATCCGCCTGTTTTTTTTATTTGCCATAGTGCAATTATAATTTAAGTGGTTTTCCTAAGTAAAATTCCAGGATTTTTATCCTGAAAAGATAGTCGTATTTCGCTATGAGCTGATTGATTTCTGAAGTTTCCAGTTGATTTTTCGCAGACTCCCATTCAAAAGTGTTGGCTGCCCCAATCTCCAGCCGCTTTGTAATTTTTTCAAAGGCCAGCTTTTGGGATTCCAGGGCCTTTTCAGAAGCGGTCAATTCTCTTTTTGCGCCCCTGGCATCAGTCAGTGCCCGTTGCACATCGCTTTCTATAAGGTCCATGACCTGTTCTTCACTGACTTTAGCATTGATGGCATTGAGCCTGGCCCTGTCAATGCTGTTTCTGACAGTGTTATTGCTGTAGATAGGGATGTTGAGATTAAATCCCACTCCAAATGATAGGTTGTTATCAATTTGGTTAAAGAATGGGGATTCCACAAAATTAGTGACTTCCTGTTCAAAGCCTATTGTCGTCGGTATGCCATTGATAATGACATTCTGATTGAATGTTTGAATGCTTGAACCTGCAGGTTCTATCCCCCTGTTTGAATAGGCTGTACCGACATTGCCTCCAAATGTCAGGGAGGGGATTAAATCCGCTCTAGCGATTAGAATATCCACCTCGGCACTGGATTTTCTTATCTCAGCAGCCTTGATCTGGGGCAACCTGCTTTTTGCTGATGTGAATGCTTCATCAAAAGATATAAGATCGGGGTCAGTATTGAATGAAATATCTTCGGGTCTAACAATCAGCATGTCTTCATCCGGCGGTAGTCTGAGCAGTTGTTTTAGGGTGAGATAGGCAAGGGATGTATTGTTCTCCGCATCGATGACCGTTTGCTCGCTTCGGCTCAGTTGAGCCTCGAGGTTCAGTTTTTCACTTTCGGCCCTGGCTCCAGCGCTGATCAACTTATTCATCTGATCCAGTTGTTGAGCCGTGAGATCATATTGTGCCTGGCTGATTTCTAGGTTTTCCTCTGCAAACAGGATATTGAGAAAAGCTGTTGCAACCTGGATGGCCACCTCATTCTTTGTTTGTTCCACGTCTTCCAGGGCTGCTTCTTCCTGTAACTCTGCCGATTTAATGTTATTTCTCAGTTTTTTGGCATTGTAAAGCGTCACTCCGTAATTCAAAGAGTAATTGTTGGAGAAAAAAGTTTCAGCCAGGAATGCGTTGGTTGTCGGGTCTATGGTCCGTCCAAAGTTCCAGCCGACATTCGAGGAGGCTCCGAGAAAGGGATACTGGTTGTGCCTGGACTGGTTGTGGTTGATACGGGCAAAAGACGCATTGATCCTGGCCTGCTCTACTGTCAGGTTATTGTCCCGGGCAAAGTTGATGCATTTTTCGAGTGACCATTTTTGTTGGCCAACGGCCTGAAAAGCCACGATGGTGCAAAAAATAGAAATTAGGTAAACCTTCATAGGAATTTGACTTATGAACTGAGGCGTAAGATTAGCAATAACATATAATGTGCGCCAATAATTTCTATAAAAATTTTCTAAAATCAGATAAACGGTGGCATTATCGCAGGTTTGAATTAAAGCCGGACACACCGATCAGCCGGTCAAACCGCGCTCCAAATTCCCGATAGTAGATAAGGACAAGGTAATCATTCTCCGTTTCATACCACGACCCCTCCAGCGAAAGCATATCCAGATAACCATCACTTTCCAGGGCAAACATGTAGTCGTAATATCCTTGTTTAAATAAGGCACTGCCGATGTAAAGACTTCTTAAAGCATCGTATTCCAGTTTGTAGTCCTCCCTGGCCTGCCAGTCTGAAAATGCCCCGATCATGTAAATGTCCTCGTCGTACTCCCTGTTGGATTGGAGGTTGAAAATGACATTGACGTATTCAGAGGATACATGTGCATCGGGATAGTCAGCATTATCGATAATGTAAAAGCCATTGGCGTCAGTTTCACTGAGGAAATTCGTCAGTGATCTCTTCCTGTTGAGTTTGAGCAGGACATCAGCGCCATCCCGGTGAAGATCGATGGAATGAATAAATTCCGTCGCATAATTCAGGCTTCGGATATCAAAATTCCTGAACTCTTTGAGCGCTGGAAATACCAGCTTGTCATACTGATCGATGAATAACTCATCACCGATGGCATAATCCGCAGACAAATTTGTCATCGCACTGTTCCAGTTGCCGTTCTGTAAGACTGTGGTATAGACTTCTTCTCCAGGCCTTGAGATATTGAAGTTGCGATGGTTGATCGACAATTTGATCTCCTGGTGTGTTTTGAGTTTCTGTACATTGCTGGCGCGTTTGACCTCATAACCGATGGTCACAAGATTTTCGACAACCATAAAACGCCGTGAAATCACCGGAATTCCGAGATCGTCATCATAAATGACCAGGAGGTAGTTGCCTGAAATTGTCCAGTTGATATCGTCATTAGGCAGTGTCACCTGGTAGTTTGTGTAGTCGGAATAACCGCACACCGATGCGGCATATTCATCGATTTCCTCCCCATTGAATCCATCTATATATTCAAATTCATCGAGGTCAGAAGGTGCCCAGTCTTTGTCGCAATGGATAATTTCATAGGTATAGTTTTTAAACCCTCCTTCCATGTCGTCAAAAACAAGCTTTAACCGCCCTCTTTTTTGAAGGTCAATGACAGGGATTGATGTACGCAAACCAGAATGCGTCAGTTTGACGCTTTTAATATAATCCGTGTAAACAAAATCCCTGTATTCCAGTTCCTGGCTCAGAATTGAGTAAGGGACTAATGAGAGGCAGAACATAAATACGATTGAATGTAAAGTTTGCAATATCATATCAACTCAAAACACAGGGTTTTCAGATTTAATTCTCAATTATGAAGGCTTTAACTTTTTTTTATACTCGACCCTGGTTGGCTTGCTTGTCCAGGGATTGGCACGTATTCTGAATCGCCAGGGCCAGTGTGCACATTCTCCTGCATAGGCAATCCCGACACGCGGTCCGATGATGATGTCAGACTTTGAGATATTCTTGTTTTCCAAAATATGGATTTTGCTGCTGGCGTCATAAAGAATTGTGCCATTGTATTCCTTGTTAATACCCAGGGCTGAGCACAGCTTTCCAGGGCCATTCGTCAGGTTAGGGGTCAGAAGCATCTGTCTTCTGTCTTCCATGATACGAATTCCGGAAAGTGGTTGAACCGCACGTATGAGAATCGCATGGGCTTCATCTTTCGCTCCGCTTACGACATTAAACATGTGATGCATGCCATAGCAAAGATAGACATAGGCACATCCTCCTTCCCTGAAAATGACTTCAGTCCGTGGTGTCAGATTGTTGTCATAGGCATGGCTGGCTTTGTCTTCCGGGGCTTTATAGGCTTCTGTTTCAGTAATCATTCCTGTCGTTTCAAAGCCTCCAATGTATGTTGATATTGTTTTACCGAGCAGGGACATTGCCGTTTGGAGGATATCTGAAGACAAATAAAATGACTGGTCAAGCATTTTTTCTTTCATAGATCATTGCAATATGCGGAATGCCATCTTCCAGGTAGGTTTTTCCAGTTTCAATAAATCCAAGCGTATTGTAGTATTTTATCAAATAGGTTTGAGCTGACAACTTTATGCCAAAACCTGGGAAATACTCCCCACAGGCGGCTACACTTTTGTGCATGATTTTTTTTCCGATGCCGGTTCCTCTCACTGATGGACGTGTCACCACCCGGCCTATGGCGGCATAGTTGCTGTATTGGGTGTCAGGTGGTAAAATGCGGGTATATGCCACAAGTTGATTTTGTGTATTCCTGCCACAT
>JBFKJL010000107.1:0-7788 GCA_041631795.1 Saprospiraceae bacterium
ATAAGGCATTTATGATTGGAAAATTTTAACTACCATTCTCCACCTTATCTCTTTATATCAAAACCGGTCTGATTGACTGGTTCTATTTCCCGGTAATTCATCTGATCGACCCTCGCTGTAGGCGGTCCCTCGTGCAACCACTTGAGAAAACCCAAGATCCCGTCATAAGGCCCCTCCGCCTCAACTGATACGCTCCCATCGATATTGTTGGTCACGTATCCGGAAAGACCAAGGCTTATGGCTTTCTGCCTGGTGTAGTACCTGAAACCGACACCCTGAACCAGGCCAAAGACTGTCGCGTTTATCCTGATAAGTCTATCCAATTTGCGATTCTATTAAATCATCACAAGCCTGATCCAAAAGGTCGAAAACATGCTGAAATCGACCATCAAAATATGGATCCGGAACTGCCATGTTCCTATCCTTAAATGAATAATTGAGTATCAACTGTACCTTAGAAGTCAATCCCGAATCGGGGGCCATTCGCACCAGGTCTGTATAATTGGAGGAGTCCATTGCCAGGATGAGATCAAAATCATGAAAATCCGACGGCTTTACCTGGCGCGCCAATTGTCTGGTTATATCGATGCCATTCTGACGGGCAACTTCCACAGACCTTCTGTCAGGCCTTTCTCCAATATGCCACGTGCTCGTGCCGGCAGAGTCCACCTCCCAGTTAAGCTGTCTCCCGCGCACTTTGCTTTCAAGGATTCCCTGTGCCAGAGGAGATCTGCAAATATTACCGAGACAAACCATTAGAATTTTCATATGTGTTGTTCTGAATTCAAAGTTAACCAAAGCAACAAAAATGACCTAACAGGAACCATGATCTTATGCGATATCACAGTCCTCGAGTTTAACTTCCCGCGCATGATCAATGACCGAAGCATACACCTCATTCTGGCAAAGGATGGTGTAAGACCCGAGAAGTATAAGCTGTTCCCGTGCCCGGGTCAGCGCGACATTGAGTTTTCGGTCTATACCATCTGTCGAGACATTTGAAGACAAAAGGCTGACCTGGCTCGTGGCAAAGGAGATGATGATGTGATCCCTGGCACCACCCTGGAATCGCTCAACCGTGTCGATGGTAATATGCTCCTTCAACTCTCCATCAGCTTCAATTAAGCTCTTGATGGTGGCAATCTGCGCCCTGAAGGGTGTAATAATCCCCACTGTGGAACTGCCAAATGCCCTTCCCTGGTCCTTGTAAAGATCTCTGATCCTGCCTGCAATCCTGACAGCGATCGCAGCCTCATCAGCATTGGTTTTTGAAGTCAGTGAATCATCTGGTGGTATATCAATGAATAGAAACCGCTCGTTTAAAAATGACAGCGCCTCGGGAATGCGGTCAAAAAGTTTGCCGGCCACAAGTCGGTCAATGCCGGGGAGGATATTAAGTTGCCCATCGTAAAATGCCGGGCTGACAAATTCCAGGATATCATTGTGCATCCGCCCCTGGTAAGTCAATGCCCCATAAGCCCAGGTCCACCCCTCCTGCTGGCATCTTCTGTACAGCCTTTCAAAATAAGAATCCCGCATATCTACCAACCCGATCCCTTTTACAAGATCAGGTTGATTCACACGCGTTGTAGCAGGATCCTGGGCGACGACAGCAGGCAGTTGCTTATGATCGCCGATCAGAATAAATTTCTTAAACTGGCTCAGGACGCTGACAATCATGGGTTCAAGGATTTGAGAAGCCTCATCTACGATGACAATGTCAAAATCTTTCAGGCGGGAAAGAGTTTTATGACCCTGGAATGTCGCCACAGTCGATATGAATACGCGATGATCGTCATACAGGCTGACCAAATCCTCCCGTGTCTTGACTTCCTCCATCTTCGTGCTGAGGAGCAATGGGGCAATTTCGGTATCAACAGCATAGCGAGACCCAAGGCGGACAATGTCCCTCTCAACCTTGTCATCCAGGGCCAGGACAGCATGGCACATCTCGTCAACAGCCCTGTTAGTGTAGGACAGGCAGAGTATATTCAATGACGTGGCAAAGAGATAATAATGGACAAGGTTACCGATGACAACACTTGTTTTCCCGGTCCCCGGAGGCCCCCACAACAAATAATAGTCTTCTGCACTAATGATGTCCCCAAGAATCCTGTTTTGTTGGTCCGTGAGTCCCTCTTTGCGAAACGGGATTTCTCTTACTGGCTTTTGCGGCGGTTCCAGGGAAAGGATCTTGCGCCTTACCGAAGGTTCTGAGCGGATAAATTTGTATAAACTTTGAAATTGATGATTAAAACCGCTGTCCAGGACATCTGGCTCAATATTCCAGTAAGTATAGGAAATGAACATCTCCTGGTTTTTCTGTCTGGCCCGGAGGCGCACCACAACCCTGCCTTCGCCTATTTCGACTATGCTGCACTTGAATATTTGATGCCTCAATACGGACTTCTGACCCTCAGAATAAGGATACAGAACACCTATATCACCTTTCCTGAACCTGGAAAGCCTGTTTGAGCGTTCGGACATGCTGAACTCTATGACAGGTATCTTTTCGCCCGACTGATTTCCGGTAATGGTCAAAAAACTGAGGATGGAAAAATTGTCCTGCTTCTCTTCAAGCGGATCCAGCCATAACGAAGCGAGGCCATTGGTGGTGAAAATACCGTTCTTGCCGGTCTTCGCGAGGTGAAATTCCCTGCTGCAGAAACCAGTAAAATTCAGTAAATACAATCTCTCCAGAAGACCCAGGGCTTTGTACGCCTGGGACAACTTTTCGATATCCCTTCGCACAAATCTCAATGATTCGGGGACCAGGCTGGGATTAAATAATTGGCTTAAAACGTCATTCGGTCCCTTGTCAGAATGCATCAGCATTTTCTCAAGGATGACGATCCTGTTGCGCTGATCCAGCGCGTGGAGTTGCTGGGCCCGGATCCGTGGGGCAAACCTCAGAGGATTAGAGGATTCCCGGGAATACAGGATGTAACTGTTGGTTTTAAGTCTTCCCTTCGACACGGACTCAATGATCAGGTCATACAAAAGAGTTTGGACATAGTGATTCGGATTGAGGCCATAGGTATTCGGTTTAAATGTTTTTCCGCTTTTAAGCTCTACTATGTCCGAGCATTTGTCCCCCGCGTTGATGTGATAAAGATCCAGGCGTCCCTGGAGACCGTATTGGTTCGAATAAAAGCTTGGCTCGAGATAAGTCCCTTCTTTTTGAATATTGATATCTTCCAGTTGCTCTCCGACCACATTCCTGAGATTGTTAAAATGAAGCCTGATGACCGTCATCAGGTCCCTCAATTCTTCATCCGTCATCAAGGCAAATGCATCTGAAAACATTTGGAAGAGGTCAGGCATAAGCGATGCAAACGTAACCCCGGGATTGTAGACCAACTCATCGAGAAAATAATTGGCAATATTTCCGATGAGCAGGCTATCTGAAATATCTACAGGAATAAATTTCTTGATAAGATAGGACAAAGTGGACTGGCCAAACGCCCGAAAACATTCGGAAACAGAAGTGACGTCAACCAGGAAATCAGGAAGGAGGACTATTCCGGATGGGATTACCCCACCTGCCTCATTGATTGTACAGTCAATAAAATTGACAGGCAAGGGATTGGGGAAGTAGTCGTTCATTTTGACTATGTGGCGAAAACAGTGCAGGTTGTTGTATTTCTCGGAAAAATGGGCCACCCTTGGTAAATGAGGCCTGTTTTGTTCTACAAAGGTGACTGTGCTTCCCTCGTCATCGCGATCCATGATGATGCCTTCCATGACGCGCTCAAATGTGGCGATTTCCTCTGTCGATTTTTTCGGGCCATCTTCGCCGATAGGTCCAATCGGATCAAATTCAACCAGATGCCCATACAAATAATTGATTGTGCGGGCCAGGACCGAACCTGCTAATCTGACAAAGGCCGGCGTCAATTGGGAAGTCGGTAATCCGTCTTCAACAGCTTTTCTAAAGGCGTGAATATCACGCAAAAGGTCCCCTGGAATTTTACGTTGAACGGAAACAAATACAATACGTGAAAACAGGGTCGTAAATTCAAGGCCACTCAGATCTGACTGGGTTTCAAAGATGAGGGTCAGCAACCGGTACAGGTCGCGAAATTTCGAAATCTCATCCTGCTCAGAATGGATGATCTTCCGATAGTGGTTTGCAAAAAGTCTTCCCTGGCCAAGGTGTTCACTCATGGGTATAGCGCTTTCCAAGATAATGAATCAGCTGTTTGCTGACACGGTCTATATTCTTTATGGTTCCCGCGCGGGAAAGGTCAACACTTTGCCTGTTTTTTGCAAATGAAAATACCTTTTCGATACCTAATCGTGCCTGATCCTCGCGCGGGAGTTCATTCAATCCACAGATGACAATGATCCTTTTGTTGTACTTTTTGGCCATGGCCGCTATCTGGAATACGAGTTTACGATGCAATGTCTGACTGTCCAGTTTGCCTTCACCCGTGATCACAATATCACATGACCTCATTTTTTCTTCAAACCCTGTCAGCTGAGAAATGATATCAAAACCAGGTCTCATTTGCGCATTGAGGTAAGCCATTGCTCCGAAACCAACTCCTCCTGCCGCCCCGGCACCCGGTTTGACGGCCAGTTCTTTTCCCGGTAACAAGCCGGCAAAGTTCCTTAGTCCTCTGTCCAAAAGGTCAATATCAGTTGCCGTGGCACCTTTTTGACGAGCAAAAACAAAAGCTGCCCCATGAGGACCATACAGGGGGTTGTCAACATCGCACCCCACAGTAAATCGAGCTGTGAATGGCTCAGGGAAGGAACACGAAGTTATCGCAATGAGATCCAGGCCCTGAGGTTTTGGAATATATTCTTTCCCTTTGTAGAACCTGAAACCCAAAGCAGATAACATCCCGCTTCCAGCATCAGTGGTGGCCGATCCTCCTAAGAGAATATAAACATGCTCTGCACCCTGTCCAATGGCATGTGATATAACTATTCCGGTTCCGAAGGAGCTTGCCTTTTTTGTTTGACGCAGGGCTTTCGGCACATCTTGCAATCCACTGGCCTGGGCCAATTCGACGACTGCGATCCTCTTATCCCGGCTCAGTAGATAGGCAGCGCGTTTGGGCTTGCCATACGGGCCCTCTGAAATACAGTGAATTGTCTTCCAGTCAAGGCATTGGCTCAATGCTTCAAGACTGCCTTCCCCTCCATCAGCCATTGGACTTTTAAGAATATGCTTGTAAGCCACTTCGAGGCGTTGAGCAAGCCTTGAAGTCAGGGTAACGGCATCGATAGAATCCTTGAAACTGTCAAACGCCAACAATATCACCTTGTTTTTAACAGAAAGTGCCATAGAAGTGCATCCTAATTGTGACTTTTTATCGAGACCATCGTAAAAATAAAGGATTCCGAAAGATCGGCATTGAATTCTTTAGACTTCAACCACTTTATTCACATAAATAACATCAAAGCATGAATCTATTAAATATTATAGAAAACCAGGTCACCGGCGTTTTGGCTAAAAACGCTTCTTCATTTTTAGGTGAATCTGAATCCTCCGTCCAAAATGCACTTGGCGATATCTTTCCCGCTATCCTTGGTAGCACAATCAATTTTGCAAGTCAGGAAGATGGAACAGCCAAATTAATGGAAACAGCATCAGGTATGGAAATGGGCAATATCAGCCAGATCGGGGAATTGTTTTCCGGGGGGGCTGGCAATATTGCAAGGCTCCTGAATTCAGGATCAGGTATCCTGGAAATGGTCATGGGCAAGTCTACCGGTAGCCTTATTGACACCATATCAGGTATGCACGGACTCAAAGGAAGCAGTACTTCTTCACTTGCAAAAATGGCCGCACCGTTTTTCATGTCGGTTCTTGGAGACAAGATCAAGGAAAGCTCGCTAGATGCTTCTGGGTTGGCCGGATTGCTGCAATCACAAAGTAACTCTGTCCAAAAGAGTTTGCCTTCAGCCATAGTGCAATCACTGAACCTGGGGTCATTGGCCGATATTGGAAAATCCCTTGCCGGTACAGGTCAAGATCTCACAAAAGGCATAGAAGATAAAACTGGAGAGACCCTGGGAATAGGAAAAGATATAGTGGAAGATGCAGCTGGCAAGATGGCCTCTGTGGCACAGGGGGCTGCCGAGATCACAGGCAATGCAGTGGAATCTGGTGGGAAAGTCATATCGGGAGCCATGAAAATGGCCTCTGAAACAGGTAAAGATACAGCAGATCTTGCCGGCAATGTCATGGCCGCAGGAAAGAAGTCAGGTAGCAATATCATGCGCTGGATCATTCCAGCCCTCCTCGCCCTTCTTGTCCTTGGTTACCTGGGCCGACAGGGGTGCAGCACCGGTGTTGATGCCCTGGATAATGCAGCCCAATCCACAATTGAGGCGACAGATAACATGGCTGGTGAAGCGGGTGATGTCATTGAATCTGGCGCTGAAATGGCCGGGAATGCCGCAGAGGGTATGATCGCCTGGACTTCGGAAGCTTTGCAAGGTGCATTCAATACAATCGATGAAGCAGCTAAAAAGACTTTGGACGGCATCACCTTTGTCTCAGGTTCTGCGGGAGATCAAATGATGACGTTTATTAAGAACGGTTTCAAAGGCGAACCCACATTCACATTTATGAATTTAACATTTGACACGGGATCAGCAAACATATCCGGCAGTTCTACAGGTGAAGTTGATAATATCGCCGCCATCCTGAAGGCCTATCCGTCAATCAGGATCGCCATCGAAGGATATACCGACAATACAGGAAATGCCGATGCCAATATGTCCCTGTCAAAAGCACGAGCAGACGCCGTCAAGGATCGGCTCGTCACGCAAGGTGTTCAAGCCGAAAGAATGACGAGTGCCGGATTTGGAACATCAAACCCGATCGCATCCAATGATACTGAAGAAGGGAGAGCTCAAAACAGACGTATTGAAATCAAACTGGTAAAGTAAAATATCGGTTTTCTAATCGATAAGGATGCCCGGCAGCAATTGAGTTGCCGGGTTTTTCATTTTTATGCAATGACTGAAGAAAGAATTGTTATTTTCAAAAATAAATTTACTGCATACCATAGGCAATTTGAAAACATTATTGTACGCTTTTGTTCTCATCATTCAGACAGCCGCGCTGAATGGACAAAATCTCGGTATTGATCTGCTGGGTTCCAGAAATTCCATGACCATACCATTTGACTACAGCCAGGGGTTTATTCTCGTGGAACTGAAATTCAACGGAATCCTGCCCCTCAGATTCATCTTTGATACGGGAGCAGAACATACAATTCTCTTCAAAAAGCCAATTGCTGATATCATGGGCATCACCTATGAAAGAAGGATCAATCTGATGGGTGCTGACCTCGATCAGGAGGTGTACGCTCTTATCGCCAGGAATATCCCGATCAGCCTTTACAGGACGCGTACAATAGCCCGGGATATTATCGTCCTCGAAGAGGATTTCCTCCACATGGAAGAACTGACCGGTGAAAACATTGATGGCATCCTTGGAGGCAGAATGCTCAGGGGATTGGTCGTGGAAATTGATTACAGGAATAAAAGGCTGGTCCTCACAAATCCTGAAGCTTTTGACCAACCTGAAGATCCAGAATTCAGGGAAATCGACATTACCATTGACAACCACAAACCCTATTTCAAAACTGAAATGGAAACCCTGGATGGGCTGACCCTTCCCATCACCTTGCTTGTGGATACTGGCGCCTCTTTGACATTCCTGCTCTACCTCAATACCCACCCTTCATTGGTACTGCCTGAAATCTATACCATAGGTAACCTGGGAAGAGGACTCGGTGGCAATGTCGAAGGTTTTCTTAGCAA
>JBFKJL010000108.1:0-7767 GCA_041631795.1 Saprospiraceae bacterium
GGGAGAGGTAATCGTTGCCTGCGGGGGCATTTCTTTGAGATTGATGTCAACTTGCGCTGTGGCCATTTCATTTTGAGACCGTGCCATGAGTGTGAGTGTGTTTTCCCCTGGTTCCAGTAGGGAGAAGTCTTTCATCGTCAGGATGACGGTCTGTCCGGATCTTAAACTCCCGGTAATATCGGGAAAAATCGTGTCGCCAGAAATCGTGACCAGGAAAAGTTCATCCGGATCTTCGGAAATCATATCGACAAATGCCCGGATCTCCAGGCTGTCGTTTGCGCAAATTGTGTGGTTGTGGATATCGGGAATGACGACAGGCTGTTGCGGGTTTGAATAGCATACAGTCATGCTCCAGGCATTGAGCGATCCCCCATCCAGAAAGAAATCATCAGTCACCTCGAGGCTCCAGATGCCTTCGGCGTTCATGCCTTCAAAAATATCGAGTCTGCCGAGAGGAACATACAGCCTGGTGTCAACAGGCGGACAAGGAATGTCCGTAAAGAGTGATTCGTCATCGAAACCGAGCGAGAAATCATCTTCGTCTTCACATATATTGTTCATCAGGTTTGTTTCAGAACCGCCAAATTTCAGGGCAAAACGGAGGTCACTGATGTAAGAATGGTTGCCGGAGACGTTTTGGACATCGACATCCTCCACAGAAACCGGGTAGGGGAATTCCAGGTCTGATGTTATGGTGATACCGGATTGTTCACCTATTGACAATGGCACATCGCGGGATGCTATCGACGTACAGAACACAAATGAAGTCGTAAAGTTAAAAACGTCAGAATACATGCTTTCCCCGCAAAAGTTCAATGCCCGAACCCTCCAGAAATATTTAGTGTCTTCCTTCAATCCTGTCAGCTGAAATGTTTCATCTTCAGCGACAAATGAGGTGACGTCATTGGCAAAAAGAGAATCAGGAGACAGATCGATTGTGTAAGAAATAGCCAGGGATGCCGTGAATTCCAGGAGAGGGGCAAGGCTCACCGAGGTGCCCTGGTTTTCGGGTGCTGACAAAATGGGTGTGCCTGGCAGAGCTGAGGCTGTAGACACACTGACCGTTTGTGCGGCCTGATTGTTGGCTTCCACCCCTGTAATGTCAAATGTAAAAGTTGTATCGCTAAGCCCAGCCAATCCTGACACCAGGAGGGTGGAGGTGTCTCCAACGACCAGGATGGAATCTGTAAATTCAGCTGTGAGACCTCCTGGAAGTTCTGATACTGAAAGATTGACAATACTGTCAAATGCGCCGGCGGCAGTAATGGCGATTTGCATGGTATCTTCTTCAAGGGTACAGACCTGGAATTGATTCAACGATGTCTGGATGACGTAACTGCAGGAACGACCTTTTATACGACCAGGGTCTATACCCAAAGGGTCAAGCCAATCCTTTAGCCGGGTCGCGGGTGTGCCACCACCTTCCCAGGACCTTCTGAACCAGCCGTAGGTGTCATATTCATCATTGCCACAAGCGGCGAGTCCACCTTGTAACTGGCCGATGACCAGCTTTTCCGGGTTAAAGATTGGCGAGCCGGATGATCCGCCCTCGGTGGTGCCAATCTCCCAGTTGTCGACACGGATATTTGTTGTGTCTCCATTGGATTCATCATATAGCAGGGGATCGTAGTTGAAGCTGATCCTTTTTTCTTCCACCCCGGGGTGATGAATACACACAGAACTATCAGGCAGGACCCGGGACCGGTCCCACCCTGCCATGTAAAGCCTAAAATCGGGCTCAAGAGGATCATCGAGTTCGATAAGCGCAAAATCAGAGCCCGCGAAATTGGCACGGAGAGAGGCACCCGAGTTGAACTGTGTCCGTATGCCATCACCGGGTTGCCCGCTTTCAGAACTGTTGGGTTGACGGCAGAAGCTGTTTTCGAAGTTCCAGTACACAACGATGGTGGGGCTATTGTTATTTGTAATACCGCAGTGGTCAGCAGTCAGGAAATACGGTGTACAATCATTGCCGGTATTGTTGATCAACACCCCAGTACACTGGTCAATACCATTGTAGGAATACGCGCCGACAGATGTGATGACATCCCGGTAGGCGTCGATGATTTCCCATCCGTCTTCTTCTCCGCAAATCACATCGAGGTTACAGGCCCCGGACAAGACGCTGCTTTCGGGTCCGGTGAAGTCATGGTTAAGCTTGCCGATCCGCAGGTAGACTTCGTCTTTTTCTTCTGCGGTCACGCGGAGCTCAACCACAATGGCATCCCCTGTTACGATGGGCGTCCATAGCTGCCGGTGGTCGTCATTGTCCTTTTGTGTAAAAGGCCCTAGAACTTCGGTCAAAAGTTCGTTATAGATGAAAAGCTGAGCTGAGCCGGGCAGGACAAAATCAGAGAAACCCAGGTTGAGAGAGTAGGCAGACCTGGATTCAAGAACTATTCTCCAGACGAGAAAACCTTCGTCTACAGTCTCCCACGACCCGTCTTTTTCTGGTCGTATGTCTACTTCAATCGGTTCGGCAAATCGTTTTGGGCCGGGTGCAGATTTGGATATTCGGTATTTTTGTACCAGGTGGTTGTTATCAAGGTGGTCAAAGCCCACGCGCTGGACAGACGATAGCGGGCTTGTGCTGCGCAGGGGCATGGAAACGTTTTGGCCCGTAAGGCCTGAAAAAATAAAAAGAAATGCAATTGAGTACGATAATTTCAGCATGGTCAGGTCTAAGAGGCAGTAAATTAAAATGTTTTCGGTAAACAGCATTAAAAATGCCGCGCATAAATTGGGAATGTCAATATTTGATGTAAACATTTTCGCTGTCTTGTTCCTACCGAGACAATCTTCTTTTATAATTTCGCGGGGCAATAAGAAATGTACAAGATATGAAAACAACAAAGCAAAAGGCGATTGCCATCCTTTGTGCGGGCGGTCCTGCCCCGGGCATCAACACAGTGATCAGTACGACGGCCAAGGTTTTTCTTAAGGACGGGTATCGCGTCATCGGGATCCACGACGGATATAAGAATCTTTTTAATGGTAAGGCGGAGACTGTCAATATTAACTTTCACTATGCGGACAGGATCTTCCCAAGGGGTGGGTCCACCTTGAGGATGAGTCGGTACAAACCATCTGATGAAGAATTCTCAGGTGATTTTTTTATCCAAAACAATGTCAGGTTGCTCGTCACGATCGGCGGTGACGATACGGCATCTACGGCCAATCGTCTGGCCAAGTACCTGACAATGAACAAGGTCAAAATACAGAATATACATGTGCCAAAAACGATCGATAACGACATTCCATTGCCGGACCTGATGCCGACATTTGGGTTTAACTCGGCCAAGGATGTCGGGGTGGAGATTGGCAATACAGTCTATGAAGACTCCAGGACAAGCGGCATATGGTTTGTCATTTCCTCCATGGGCAGGTCTGCAGGCCATCTCGCTTTTGAAATTGGGGCCAGTTGCCATTTCCCGATCATCATCATCCCGGAGATGTTCAACAAATCCAAGATCACCCTGGACAAGATCATCAACCTGATCATTTCCTCGATGATCAAAAGAAAGGTCGAAGGCATCGATCACGGTGTGGCTATCGTCAGTGAAGGGATCTTTCATGTGCTGGATGATGAGGAGATTAAAAATTGCGGGATCACATTCACTTATGATGCCCATGGCCACCCGGAGCTTGGTAATGTCAGCAAGGCCCATATCATCAATGTCCTGGTCCAGCGCAAGCTTAAGCAACTGGGCATCCAGATCAAAAGCAGGCCGGTCGAACTGGGATACGAACTGCGTTGTCACAGACCTATCGCCTATGACCTCAACCTTTGTACAATCCTGGGCATGGGAGTCAAGAAACTCTACGACCAGGGTCTGACCGGTTGTATCGTGACAACGACACGGTCAGCAGAGGTCATGCCCCTTTACCTGAATGATATCGAAGATAAAAACGGGAAAATACCACCGCGGTTGGTTGATATCACAACAGGATTTTCCCAACTTGTATTGAGTGACATGCATGTGTTGACCGATGCAGATTATGACAAGGCCCGGGAATTGGTCGATATTCCGGAAACTTTTGACTTTTACAGGATCCTCAATTGGGACAAAAGCGAGATCGCCTATGCGATGCGCCCCCCGGGAGAAAAGTATTAATGGATTCACAAGGACACCTGATCCAAATAGCTGTCATTACACCAGGATGATCTGCCAAAAGTCAAAAACCAAGTGAACAAAATAATATATTGCAATATATTAAATAATCAAATTAATAAAACACAATAAGAATATATTGAAAAATATATGAACGATATATTGACAAATACAAAATAATGTTTTATATTTGGTTCGTTGTTAAAGGTTAAACGATAAATAGCATAACAATGAAAAGCCTTACATGTCTTATTCCGTAGTCATGCGGAATCCAATGAACACATTCCTGTGTCAGTTTCAGTTGATACCCTGTATGCCCCCAAAATGAGGTAGATTGTCGTTTGATAACCCCAAGTTTTCAAGATACACGACAAGTCTGATGTCGGTCTCATCAGGCATTTGACCTCTTTTGTAACCAATGGACGGAGGGGATGTCCCACCTTTGCATTCCCTCCCTTTTTATGAAACGTCTTCGTAACTTTAGGGTAAGAATCTAACAATGAAAATAACTGAGCCACCTGTAGTTATAGAACAACGCATTCCTGCACCACCCGGGCGGGTCTGGGATGCCCTGACTGTGCGCGATATCATGATCCAATGGTATTTTGACAATATTCCGGCATTTGACCCGGTCGTGGGATTCGAAACATCCTTCCCAGTGGTATCCGGGGACAGGACGTTCACCCATCTCTGGAGGGTCACTGATGTCGTTACGGGCAGGCAGATCGCGTACAACTGGAAATATGCGGAGTATCCAGGTGATTCATATGTTCGGTTTGATGTTGAGCCCGGGGATAATGAAACAATTGTCCGCGTTACCGTTACGGTGACGCAGGATTTTCCCGACACAATCCCGGAATTCAAGCGTGAAAGTTGCATCGCGGGGTGGGAGTATTTTATTGGGGAGCGGTTGTATCAGTTTGCAATGAGCAGTGAGCAATGAGCAGTGAGCAATGAGCAGTGAACAATGAGTAGTGAACAATGAGCAGTGAACAATGAATAATGAGAGGTGTACGTCCCTGACATAGGTTGACCACAAATAACAACTTATGAAAGCGGACATTCACAGAATTCGGAAGCTTCGTCGTTATTCCGAGGAATTCAAAAAGGACATTGTCCAATTGTTTGAGCAAGGTAAATTTAGTGTATGCCAAATGGAACGCCTGTATGGAATTTCCAACGCTACGATTTACCAATGGATTTATAAATACTCTACCTTTAATGAGAAAGGATATCGTATTATAGAAATGAAAAAGAGTCAAACAGACAAGGTTAAGCAGCTTGAGGAGAGAATCAAGGCACTTGAGCGGTTAGTGGGCCGCAAACAGATCGAGATCGATTATTTAGAGACGATGATGGAAGTGGCCAAGGAGGAACTTGATATTGACATTAAAAAAAACTTCGGCACGCCACGATCAGAAAAGCTCGAAAACAGAAAGAAAAAAGGGGATACTCGATGAATCAGTTCTATGACGTGATAGGGATCTCCAGGCAGGCGGTGCATCAATATGCAAACCGCCAACGGCTGTTTAATATGAAAGTTGAGCAGTTGATGCTAGAGGCGGACGAGGTCAGGAAATCACATCCGGGGTGTGGTGTGGAGAAGATGTATTATATTCTCCGCCCGGACTTCATTGGTCGGGATCGGTTTGTCCAGACCTTTATGGATCTAGGGTATAGGCTTAAGCGACACAAGAATTACAAACGGACTACAATTGCGTCAAAGCTGTTTTATCCGAATTTGATCAAAGGATTAAAGGTTACAGGTCCGTCTGATCTCTGGCAATCTGATATTACATATCTGAGGGTCCAGGATCGGTACTATTATGCAGTCTTTATCATAGATGTGTATACACGTAAGATAGTTGGTTACCAGGTTTCTGATCACATGCGGGCCACGGCAAATGTCAAAGCGCTGCAGATGGCTCTCAAGACGCATCAAGCGCCAAAGATTCATCACTCTGACCGGGGAAGTCAATATACCTATGGAGTATACACAGAGATTTTGAAAAAAGCCGGGGTTAAACTGAGCATGGGGTTGATAGCACAAGAAAATGCATATGTAGAACGATTCCACAGGACACTCAAGGAAGAGTACTTGAATTACTGGAAACCGAAAACATTAGAAGCTCTCAAAAGTTGTGTAAAACGGGCAGTAGAAAACTACAATGAAAAACGCATCCACAATAATCTGGATAAACTAACACCTGTTACATTTAATGGAATGGTTAGTGAAATGAATTTACGACAAAGACCAGTACTTGAAATATTTAATGATGAATTGATTCAAAAACCGGTCAACATTATTTAGGGATGTACACAATGAATAATGTGCTCAATCTTCAGCAAAATGCGTGAAATTCAGGCTTTCATCAGGAAAAACCACATATTTATATAATTGCGGGTCTCCTTATAACATCTTCCCCGTATATTTCCATTAAAATCACTCTGTTATGAAGCGCGTACTGATCTTCAATGCCCTTATATGGGCTTTTGTCATCCTGGCCTTTGCATGGTTTTTCAAAAATGATCCAAATTACTGGGTGTACTTTGGCATACTCGTCGTCGGCGCCACATTGCAAAACAGCCTGACAGCTCAGGCCTTTGGTCTTAACGAAAAACAGCGCTGTTAATAGACTGGTTGCCTTTTAAAAGTGTGTTAATTATTTATGATGAGATGTCATGAACAACGAACACCGAATAGCTCAAGCTCAATGCAAACCTCCATTTATTTTTGCCTTCTCTAAAGATGATTTTGTTTTGAAATCATTGTATTTTTAGAGGTCTTGCGGGTATAGCTCAGCAGGTAGAGCGTTAGCTTCCCAAGCTAAAGGTCGCCGGTTCGAAACCGGTTGCCCGCTCCACAAAATCATCCACATATCGGGGTGTAGCGCAGCCCGGTAGCGCTCGTCGTTCGGGACGACGAGGTCGCTGGTTCGAATCCAGTCACCCCGACAGAAAAAATCATACCGATATGACGTCCCAATGGGACGACATCGGTTGTGCGCAAAACGGTAGTGAAAGGTGGCATTATACATATGACCGTTCCATTGACTTGCACTGTTTTAAGTGGATTGAAGAATTCCAGGAAGTCCGTATGATTCGGTGATTTGAGCGTCACCGGTCCAATTCATAAATATTGGTTAAGGTTTGAATTACTGGAAATAATATGCGAATTATCATTTAATTTCGATCAGTATTGTGTTTTGGATTAAAACACAGTTACACAAAAGATTAATTGAACCAAAAAAAATAATCGTATGAAAAAGTCCATTTTGAAATTTGCATTGATCCTTTTTACAGCTATGTTCATGTCATCCTGCTACACCTATTCATTTACGGTCGGGAATGGTCCTCAAACCGGGGTTGAGGTTAAGGAAAAAAACCACTATTTCATTGCGGGACTGGCCCAGGGCAATCAATCGGACATCAAGGAAATGGCCGGTGGTGCCAAAAACTATAAAGTCACAATCCAACACACTTTTGTTGACGGCCTTTTAAATGCCCTGACCTGGGGAATTTATACACCCACGACAACAACTGTTCAAAAGTAAATTGAACAACGGGAGTATTCGAGTTTTCGAATGCTCCTGTTTCTTTCCAAGTCCTAGTATTAAACGTTATGAGCCACCCAAGGGACTCGAACCCTCGACCC
>JBFKJL010000109.1:0-7722 GCA_041631795.1 Saprospiraceae bacterium
TACACTTTCAGATTTTAAGGGCCTCAAAATGCGAATGCCCGGCCTCGGTGGCAAGGTGCTGGAAAAAGCGGGAGGCGCCCCTGTTCTCCTTGCGGGAAGCGAACTGTACACAGGACTGGAAAGAGGTATCATTGATGCCACTGAATGGATCGGCCCGTTTCACGATTATAAGATGGGCTTCCATCAGATCGCCAGGTACTACTATGTCAACGGCTGGCACGAACCGGGTACAGTTCTCGAAATCATTATGAATAAGTCCGTGATGGACAGCCTTCCTGATGACCTAAAAGCCATAGTTAAAACGGCCGCTTACAGGCTGAATCATTGGACGCTCTCTGAAATCGAAGCCCAAAACAGCATCTATTTTGTTAAACTCATCAACGAGGAAAACGTTTCAATCCGAAAACTTTCACGTGATATTCTGGACACTCTACGCTTATATGCCAAAGATGCCATCAATGATCTCGTCGCCTCAGATCAGAACGCCCAAAAAGTGTATGCCTCCTACAGCCAATTTCAAAAAAACATCAGTCGTTGGTCAGACAACTCCGAGCGCATGTATTTTGAAGGAATCCAGTCCTAGAACAGAAAATACACCAATTCAGGGAAAAAGATGACGAGTAAAAGAAAAAACACCTGGATGATGAGGAAGGGAAGTATGCCCCTGTAAATCTGCCATGTCGTCACACCTTCAGGAACCACTCCTTTGAGATAAAAAAGTGAAAACCCAAACGGTGGCGTTAGAAACGAAGTCTGAAGATTTAAGGCCAATAAAATGCCAATCCATATCAGGTCAATGTCGTAAACAACAAAAATAGGCGCCACAACGGGAACAATGATAAAGATGATCTCAATAAAATCGATAAAGAACCCGGCGATGAAAACCACAAGCATGACAAATAGGAGGAAGACATTGGGCGACAGATCAGATTCCGAAATCGCATCGATCAAGTAGGTGTCTCCACCCATTTCCCTGAATACAAATGAAAATGTCGTCGCTCCCAAAAGGATGAGAAAGACCATCGTCGTCAGGTGGGTCGTCTCCGCACTGACCTCCTTGAGCACATTGAGGCTGAATCGTCCCTGGATCATGGTCAGTATTGTCGCTCCCAGTGCCCCTACAGCTGCAGCCTCAGTAGGTGATGCGATCCCGATAAATATGGACCCAAGAACAGCGGTGATCAAAAGCATCGGGAAGACAAATGCCTTGACGACCTTTGCCACGAAGTTGTGCTTCCTGAATGTCTCGATTTCTGATGACGATATGGAAGGAGCCTTCCCCGGATTCAGGAAAGAAAATATAGCAATATACACGATATAAGCCATCACCAGGAGAAGCCCAGGTATGACCGCTGCTTTGAACAGATCGCCGACAGAAACATTGAGCACACTACCCAGCAAAACAAGGACGACTGAAGGCGGTATGATCTGCCCAAGAGTGCCGGATGAAGCGATCGTGCCTGTTGCCAACTCTGCCTGGTACCCACGCCTGAGCATGGTTGGAAGACTGATGAGACCCATCGTGATCACTGTGGCACCAACAATACCGGTAGATGCGGCGAGAAGAGCGCCCACAATGACGACAGAGATGGCAAGTCCTCCTTTCATTTGGCCGAACAACATGGCCATAGTCTCAAGAAGGCTTTCCGCAAGGCCTGATTTTTCGAGCATTATACCCATAAACACGAACAATGGCACTGCCATCAAAACATAATTGCTCATGACGCCCATGATCCTTGATGGCAAGGCTGAAAAACTTGATGGGTCAAGGAAACAAATGGCATAAATTACCGATATGCCCGCCAGTGTAAATGCCACCGGGAAACCGTAAAGTATAAGGATAAGAACGCTGATGAATAATATGATGGCAATAATCTCAACCGACATCGTCTACATTTTCCGGCTTAGTTCAGAATACTGCCTTAATATCATGGCCAATCCCTGGAGAAAAAGCAATAAAAATCCCAATGGGATAGCAGCTTTGATCACATATCTTCCAGGCAAACCCCCTGGATCAGGGGATGATTCTCCAATGACGAATGCGCTTTGCGCATAATCATAGCCGGTATAAATAACGATAATACACCATGGAAGAAGGAAGATGATCCCACCAAAGACATTGATCCAGGCCTTTTCTCGCTCGCTGAATTTCTCATAAAACAAGTCGACACGAACATGCTTGTCATGCTTTAAAGTGAATCCGGCACTCAAGAGGAAGATCATCGCAAAAATATGCCACTCCAATTCCATGATCCAGGCCGCTGAATCCTTGAAGAGGTAGCGTCTCGTAACGTCAAAACAAACAAGAATGATCAGGGCAATATTAAACCAGGCAACCACCCTTCCAACGGTCTCATTAATTCTGTCGATATGGTGAATTATTGTTTTCATGGAGCATCCGATAAAATGATATCAGCTGCACAAATACAAAAGATGAAGGTAAGCAGAAGTGGAAAATTTATAAAAATCTTCGCCCCGAAGGTCGATATTGATAAGAAAATGAAATTTATTGCTTTGGTTGTTAACAAGTTAGGTTAAAAAAACTTAGTTTCGCTAAACCCCAAAAATGCCAAACCGAAAATTTATTTAACACCCTTTTTATGAATGGTTCCCGCTGCACAGCGGGGCCATTCTATTGAGTATCTCACCCGACTAAGATCAATCCACAAATTTTCTGCCGATTTCCTGTATGATCATGCGCTCAAAAAATGTCTAACCGACATTAAATACATTGTCCGATATTGGCCCGGCTTTGGTGATCTCATGGGTGACTCCTGATTCAAATTGATCAAAATTGTCTTTAAACAATTTCACCAGTTTGGCCTGGGTTGCACGAAAAGCATCTTTATCCTCCCATGTATTTATAGGAAACAGCAATTCTGGAGGTACCGATGGGCAACTGACCGGGATATGAAATCCGAAAACTTCATCCTTGATCTTTTCGACATCATCGAAATCATTGTTGTGGATTGCATCAATGATCGCCCTTGTGTATTTAAGCTTTATCCTCGATCCCACACCGTAAGGACCCCCGGTCCAACCGGTGTTGACCAGCCATGCCTTTGCTCCTGACTCCTGGATCTTCTCGGCAAGAAGTTCAGCATATTTATTCGGATGCCACAGCATGAAAGCTGCACCAAAATTGGCAGAAAATGTTGCCTGGGGCTCCTTGACACCCATTTCTGTTCCTGCAACCTTTGCAGTGTAACCACTGATAAAATGATAGCTGGCCTGTGTTGGGGATAGCTCAGCTATAGGTGGCAGCACGCCAAACGCGTCACACGTCAGGAAAATAACATTGGTTGGCACCCCTCCCACGCATGGAATCTTGGCGTTGTCAATGTAGTGAATGGGATATGAAGCCCTTGTGTTTTGTGTGATGGATGTATCAGAATAATCAACTTTTCTTGTATTCTTGTCATAAATCACATTTTCCAGTACTGTCCCAAACCTGATGGCATTGAATATCTCCGGTTCTTTCTCTGCACTCAGGTCAATGGCCTTGGCATAACATCCGCCTTCTATATTGAAGATGCCTTCATCAGTCCAGCAATGTTCATCATCACCTATCAGGTTTCTCCTTGGATCAGCACTGAGTGTCGTCTTTCCCGTTCCGGATAACCCAAAAAATAATGAGACGTCCTTCGTTTCTGGATCTTCATTTGCAGAACAATGCATGGGCAGGATACCTTTGAGGGGCATGAGGTAATTCATGACTGAAAAAATGCCTTTTTTCATCTCTCCGGCATATTCGGTTCCCAAAATGACAAATTCCTTCCGCTCCAAATGGAGGTCGACACTTGTCCGTGAAGTCATCTTGGACGTAAAGCGGTTTGCCGGAAAACTTCCTCCGTTGAATACAACGTAATCAGGTTCTCCGAAACTGTCGAGTTCTTCTCGGGTCGGCATGATGAGCATATTCTGCATAAACAGGGCATGATAAGCCCTGGTACATATAATCCGAACTTTCAGCCTGTATTTTTTATCCCATCCCGCAAATGCATCGACGACATAAATACGATCTTTTGTGTTCAGGTAATCCAGTGCTCTTTCCCTGTTGATCATAAAGGTATTTTCATCCAACTCTATATTGATGGGACCCCAATCAATATTGTTTTGTGATTCGGGGTGCCTGACGATCCTTTTATCCAATGGGCTGCGGCCCGTTTTGTCACCGGAGTAGACCATCAGGGCCCCAACATCTGATATCGCACTCCCCTTCTCCATGGCGATGGCATGTTCGTACAGCTTGGGAACACTGATGTTCCTGTAGATCTTCTTTGAGAAAATTTCGTACTGCTTAAGATTAAATTTGTGGCTCATAACTATCCTTTTGTGTGCGTAAAAATACTATTTGCCTCTCCAAAACTTAACTTTTACCATCCAAATTTGACTTCATCAGCCAAATTCAAGGGACAAAAGACTTGGCGCAATGCCAACAAAATAATACCTGCATGATTTTTCCGGATTTGGCCGTCAATAACTGGATGAATTATGACAGACTGACCCCCAAATAAGCTGTGCCCTTTGTCCATTAAGATTTTTCTGAGGAATTACTAAAAATCTCTTAAATTTAAAGCTATTCTTCCATCTCAATTTAATACGTTATGGCTGTGATCAGTTTAAAGATAAATGGTGAGAACAAAAGTTTTGATCTTGATCCAAACACTCCCTTGCTTTGGGTCCTTAGAGACCATGCCAAGTTGGTCGGCACAAAATACGGATGCGGTATCGCACAATGTGGCACCTGCATCGTTCATGTGAATGGCGTCGCCATGAAATCCTGTTCTATCCCCATTTCAAGCGTGCAAAACAAATCGATCACAACAATCGAAGGTCTTTCGAAAAATGGGGATCATCCTATTCAGAAAGCATGGATAGAACACGATGTGTCTCAATGCGGGTATTGCGAGTCCGGACAAATCATGACAGCAGCTGCTTTCCTGAAAGACAATCCAAATCCCACGGAGGAAGAAATTGCCACGGCGATGAACGGAAATCTATGTCGGTGTGGAACATATGTCCGCATTCGCAAAGCCATAAAATCAGCTTCAAAAATTAGCTAAATTCTAAAAAAATGACTCTGATTAAAACACAATATAATCGACGATCTTTTCTCAAAGCATCCACTGCCGCAGGAGGTGGTCTCGTCCTCGGATTCAGTTGGCTGGCATCCTGCAAGCCCACACCCGAGCAAGTCCTTCAAATGCCTGATGAATGGTTTGACGTGAATGCCTTTCTGAAGATCGGCAACAATGGCGTAGTGACCATTATGTCTCCCAATCCTGAAATTGGCCAGAATGTCAAAACATCCATGCCTATGATCGTTGCTGAAGAACTCGATGTGGACTGGAATAAGGTCGTGGTCGAACAAGCGGGATATGACATTTCAAAATATACACGGCAATTGGCTGGTGGCAGCCAATCCATTTCCCATGGATGGCAAAGCCTGCGCATGGCGGGTGCAACGGCCCGACGCATGTTACTCGAAGCGGCTGCAAGCCAATGGCAAGTCCCCATCAGTGAACTGACAACCGATGCTGGCATCATCTATCACAAGGCCAGCAAACAAAAAATGGGATATGGCGATATCGCTTCAGCAGCCGCAGAAATCGAAATACCGGAAGAAGTCGATCTCAAAGATCCGAAGGATTTCAAGATCATCGGCACAGGACGAAAGAATGTGGACGGAAAGAAGATAGTTACAGGACAGCCGCTTTTTGGTTCTGATATTTACAGGGAAGGCATGCTGACAGCCATGATCATCCATCCACCAGCCTTTGGCATGAAAATCAAAAACATGGACGCCACACGCGCAAAGGCGATGCCGGGCATTCGCGATGTGTTTACGATCAATACCCGGCCATCCGCGGAAGGTATACAATGGTCAGACACAAACGCCTTTCCCGACCTTGTTGCGGTTGTAGGAGAGTCCACATGGGAAGTCCTCCAGGCTAAAAATACAGTGAGTGTTAGTTGGGAAACAACTGGTGAGCTTGAAAACACAAGCGATCACGATACGGCTATGACAGCTATGCTGGATCAGTCCGCAGACAAACCCACCAGGAGGGATGGCAACCCCGAACAGGCGTTTAAAGATGCCGCCCAGGTCATTGAACGCACCTATAGTGCACCTTTCCTGGCACATAATACAATGGAACCCATGAACTTCTTTGCCCATGTGACCGAAGATAAGGCAGAGCTTGAAGGCCCGGTACAAACACCAGAATTCCTCTCCAAGTCCGTGAGCGATCTCCTGGGTATGCCGGAAGACAAAATCTCCATCATGTTGACGAGGATGGGTGGTGGTTTTGGGAGACGATTGTACGGCAATTTTGGCTTGGAAGCAGCTGCGATTTCTCAAAAAATCAATGCCCCTGTCAAGCTCATTTATACTCGAGAAGATGATATGACGCAAGGCACTTACAGACCAGCCTATAAAGTGAAATACAGGGCAGCCCTTGATGAAAATAATCAACTCACGGCCATCCATATCAGGGGTGTCGGTGTGCATGGCAGCCCAGTGATGGCCAACAGGTTTCCAGCAGGCACTGTCGACAATTACCTCGTGGAAAACCATACGCTTGAATCAAACGTCTCCACCGGGGCATGGCGTGCACCCAGATCAAACTTTATCGCCGGGGCTGAACAGGCCTTCATCGATGAAGTGGCCGAAGCAGCTGGCAAGGATCCCATCGCCTTTAGACTCGAACTCTTTGATCGCGCCAAAAGCAATCCTGTAGGCGAAAACAATGATTACGATGCCGACAGGTATGCCGGCGTCCTGAAGTTGGTAAAGGAAAAATCCGGTTGGGCAACGAATACCCCTGGTGTCCACAGAGGTGTTTCAGCTTATTACTGCCACAACTCCTATGTCGGCCAGGTAGTGGATGTTGTCATGGACAATAATACACCAAGGATCGACAAGGTGTGGTGTGCTGTTGACTGTGGCATTGTGGTGAATCCCGAAGGCGCGATCAACCAGGTTGAAGGCGGCATTGTCGATGGCATCGGCCATGCAATGTACAGCGCCCTCACCATTTCAAATGGGCGGGCCGAACAAGCCAATTTTGATAAATACAGGCTCATCCGCAACAGCGAAGCGCCCCGTGATATCGAAGTCTTTTTTGTCGACAATGGCATTGACCCGACGGGATTAGGGGAGCCATCCTTGCCTCCGATCATGGGGGCCGTGGCCAACGCCCTGGCCAAAGCAACAGGACAGCGTGTATATGATCAGCCATTTGTCACACATCAAAAAGTACTGGGTTAAATTGACTGCATGCATTTACCGCGAGGATATTGATATCAAATGCTCCAAAGATTGACATAGCGTGAAGGAAATATTAATAGACAGAATACAGGATCAACGTTCCAGGGTACTCATAGATAATTCCCCGGAAGCAGTCATCATAGTGGATGTCGAATCCGGAAAGTTTATAGATTTTAATGAAAAGTGCCTGGAGCTTTTGAAGATCAGCCCTGAAGTTCTTACGGCTCTTGGCCCTGCCGAAATCAGTCCACCACTGATCAATGGCATCGATACAGAAAGTTTTGCAAAGGAAATGATCGACCAGGCTGTAAAAGGAAAAAATCCTCATTTTACATGGATCCACCTGGATACAAATGGCATGGAGATACCCTGCTCTATTAGCCTGGTCAAATTGCCTTCCCAAAAGCACAATCTTGTAAAAGCCAGTATCACAGATCTGCGCCCTAAAA
>JBFKJL010000110.1:0-7700 GCA_041631795.1 Saprospiraceae bacterium
AGTTTAAATAGGTCATATCTTTTTTCGGATGGCAAGTAACGGTTCAGGCTATGTGATGTACTGATATCCGACAAAGGAGGATCGTCAGTATGGCAGCATAGCTATTGTTAGGGATCGTCCAATTAACTTACTTTTCTTAGTTTATACGGTCTCATAAATGCATCCACTTGCATTGCAAATGCTTCTGAAAGTTTAAATGCCAAGTTCTTACTTATCTCTCTCCTGTATTTTAAAATATCATTTAATAACTGAGGAGAAATTCCAATCATTCGCGCAAATTCAGACTGACTCTTTTTATGCTCTTCAATTATACTTTCAAGAAGTTCAACTGGCTCTAACTCATAAGTATATTCTTTCATTATTTTCTCATTATAGTTTTCAATGAGAAGTTCCAATAATTCAATTTCATCCCGCTCTGATGCATTGCCTTTAAGAACTAACTCCTCATATACGTTGCAATACTTATCGTATTGTTCTTGATTTGATATGATCTTATATTTTAGCTTAGACATGACTTGAACATATTTATTTTACAAACATCTATTTTATCATACTCTTTATGAGTCCCAACAAATTTCACAAACAGAATTGTCTTTCCTTCTGTGAATTTGTAGCCGCAAACCAATCGATATTTATTACCTCCAATATTGAAAACAATTCTATTTAATTCTTTGATTCCACAATTAATTATATCTGCAGAATTAAAGCTCTTAAGAATGTCACTTGGATTACTCCAATGACATTTCTTCAATTGACCATAAAATTTGACAAAGGCATTTAACATGATTTTATCACTCTTTACATGATGCATCACATTTGCCCATTTTATGACCCGTACATCCACATGAGAAAGATAACACATTTAATGAATATACGCAAATTGCGTATGTGAGGAAGATTTGGTAACCAAGATGATCCCTAACTTGTTTATACCCGCCTGATATATCGCGATACAATCATTAAATATAATTGTTATTTCCAGGAATTATGCGTGCTAATCATAAGTCCATCTCGTCCAGCGGACTCTTGATGTCCCTGATATCCTTCCCGCTGATGTGCGTGTAGATCATCGTCGTGCGCGGACTGTTGTGCCCCAGAATCTCTTGAAGGTATTGTATGTTGACACCGCGGTTCGTTAAATGTGTGGCATAACTGTGACGCAGCGTGTGTAAGGTCACACGTCCCTTGATACCTGCACGCTTCGCCGATCTCTTCATGACAGCAGCCGCACTCCTGATGCTGTATGGCCCACCCTTTTGTCCTTCAAATAAATAGTGCCTGGGCTTATACGCCAGGTAATAAACCCTTAATTCTTTTAAGATCACACGCGACAATGGCACACGCCTGTCTTTCTTTCCCTTGGCACGCCTGATATAAATCAATCCTTCGTCACTGCGGATATCTTCCATCCGGAGTGCAAGAGCCTCGCCTATCCGGAGGCCGCAACTGTAGATCAACATCAACAGTGTCCGGTGCTTCAAATTCGGAGTGCTCTGGAAGATTTTCCTGACTTCGTCCCGGGTCAGGACATTGGGCAGGAGTTTTTCCCGGCGTGGTCTTTCTATGTTCTCTAATGCTAATTGCAATTTGTGAACGTAGATATACAACTTTATCGCATTGATCCATTGGTTTTGAGCTGAATAGGATTTCCCAGTCTTGATGAATTGCGAGTGGTTATAAGCTGTAATGACATCAAGCGTAAGGGCATTCCAGGCCAATCGCGATTGGGCAAAAAACTGGTTGACAAAGGATATGTAGGCCCTGACAGTGGCATGACTGTAGCGCTTTTGTTCCATGTACTTTTTTAACTCCTGGATCTTTTGCCGTGTCACCCAGGCGATTGGTTGATATGGTTTCTTTATTGACATAAGTCACATCCTTTATAGCGCTTAATTCGCATTTCATGAAATGAAATTATCAGCACTGTTTTATACGCTTGAAAATGATCCATATGTTTTCAAGCCCTCTTAGTAAAAAGCATGTTATAGTCGACTATTACATTTTGATAAGTACCTGTGCTCCTATTGTATTATGTTGAGAAAAGTTAGGAAGTAAACAATCGCAGGCAATTATTTTTACTTCTGTGAAGAATCTTATAAACACTAATTACTGTGATAGCCGCTGACCAGGAAGGGAACCTTAATTAAATGTAAAGTTTACATGGCTCATTGTGCGCATCTTGCCGTTCATGATATGGATATAAAGAATGCCCTGGCAGTGCACTTCAATGTGCCTTTGCTTGCCTTGTATAATATGATGGATAGCGTTCAAAGAATTTGTCAAAGTATCAATTTGGCTCTTTTTCAGACTGATATCTTTATATCCAATAGCCCTTACACTAAGATTTTGGTTTTTCGCAAATAACAATTTCAGTTTTAGTATTCCGTTTTGATCTTCCTCAAGATTGAGCTTTAAAATGAGGTTGTACATAAATGCCTCAAATTCTGCCCTACTAAATTGCTTTATGACTGGATCGATTTCAACTTTTACAAATACCTCTGCACCTGTTACTACACAACTATCATTTTGAACCCATGTAAGATCCGCATCTGGAAATGATTGTGCATTTGATTGGAGGTTCGTTGTAATGGAAAATAAAATAATTATTGCAAGATGCTTCATGTTATTATTTATTTCCCAGATGACTTCACACAAAGTTTTGGTGGAAAAAATATTTCCATTTTTCTCGTAGTCAAATCCATGTAAACCCAGATTTGTTGTTATGTTCTTAAAAAAAGCACTAATACAAACGCGAAGGATCCCCCAGGTCGGTAGGCAATACTGTCAAATAGATATACCAGGGTCACTTAATAATGATCGCCTTCAGGCGCGCGGGGATGCCGTTGATGTCCACATCCCATTCCGCATCAATGTAGCCGTCGCGCGACTCCATGAGATCCCATTGATCGATGGTACCGTCGCTATGATAGATGAAGACATTCGGAATTGCTTTTTCGTAGGTAAAATCGACGTGCTTGGCAAAGGAGAATCCAAACAACTTTACATTGTAGTCGACTTCACCGGTCAGATCTGCATTGAATTGAAATGAACCTTGAGCATTTTCATCAGTGAATGACTGGGGAAATCCCAAAGCCTGGGTGGATGCTGACAATGTTTGGAGCTGCCATTCACCAGCCAGTTCAAAGTCGCCAATGACCGTGGTGCCATCCTGTTCCCTGGAACAAGAGGAGGCAATCATAAAGAAGGCTAAAATGCAGAATAAAGGGCGCATGAAATCTCTTTCAAAGGTAAAATTAAAGAATTCACCCATGTCCTGTCAAAAAATACACCAATTACTTTGTCCTACAGGCTCCATTATGCCGATTGTGCAGACGAACGGCCCAGGCTGCGCTGTAATTTGTAAATTGATATCTCGGAATCATTGCGCATGGTCAGGTATCCTGTGTAGATCAACAGGAGCCCAATAAGCTCTGTGACAAAAAGCACTTCGACATGCCCAAAACGTGTTGCCGCACCGCCAATTCCAGGCAACAACCCACCAAGGGCAATAAATATATTGCCCAAAAAACGGGTATGGCGCTTGCCCAATTTGGCATACCTCCATGCAGACAAGAACGCACCACCGACAAGGAAGATAAATGCATACAGGTTGATGAATGGTGAAAAGGCCCGCACCCACTGCCACTCAAAAACTGAACCTGACAGTTTTTGATCAAAGTTCTCAGACAAAACAATAGGCGTCAGGAGTATACACACCGATGCAATGGCAATCACACCCATGAAAAAAATTGTCAGAAGGTTGGCCCATTTCTTTTTCATGAAGAGATAGACCGATCCCTGGGCCAGTGGAAATCCTCCCAGCAAGGCACCTGCGATATACCATATTTTAGTGTTCATCGCGGACCATCCAAAGAGGGTATTGAGACTTTCCGTAAATGTCCCCATACCATAGGTGAATACGCCGATCGTCCACCACATAAGGTAGGTCGCATGCCGCTTTTGAAGATAGTGCCGTCCGATCTGGTAAAGAAATATTGCTGCAACGATTGTAGTGACAATAGGTATATAATCGACCATCTATTTCTATTTAATTTTCTCCTCCAATTGTGAACCGGGCTCCAAAGGTAAAAGCTCTTCCCGGCATTCGGTAGCGTTCCAACTCCTCATATTGAACATTGCCAATATTATCAATAGCAATAAAAGCAGAATAAACATCACTGATGCGTGCATCAAGCCGTGCGTTGAGCAGGAAGTGCGCCTGGGGTTCACTGCCGGGATAAATAAAAACTTCTTCAATACCACTCTTGTACCGGCTGTTAATATGAAATCCAAAATTCTTATACTGGTAGGTCCCGAAAAGGTTGAAAGTATGTTTGCGCTTATACGGTAAAGCATCATTGAGCCGGCCATCAGATCTATCACTGGCATCAAGATATGTATAGGCCAGACGCAAAGTCATATTCTTTACAGGCGTGAATGTGCCATTGATCTCGAAACCCTGGAGCAGGGCCTTATTGATATTGATGACCTCGTAGAGCAAGAGTCCCCGGGGATTAGGTATTTGCTGGAAAGAGATCAGGTCGTTATACCAGTTGTAGAAGTACGCCACATCGAAGTGGGCCTTTTTGCCTATTGAGAATCGCGATCCGAATTCACTGGAAAACCTGAGCTTTTCAGATCTCAGGTCAGGATTTGGCTGAAAGGTCAGTCCCCCACCCTGTTCGAATTTGATAAAGCGCTCGGCGATGGCGGGATTCCTGAAAGCCTGGGCAAAAAGGGTTCTGAATGAGAGCTTTTTTGAAGGTTTGAAGACAACTGCGATTTTGGGGCTAAGATTGGACTCGTCGAATTCACCAAGGATATTGTAATAGTCGTAACGGATGCCCGCGGTGGCTGTCCACTTTTCATTGAAATTGATCTCATCCTGAAAATAGACACCAAAATTCATGGCCTTGTGTCTCCCGTAGAGCACCGTATCCGGTAAGGCAACGATCTTGTCAAAGCTGTAGTCCACGCCGCCGATCATGTAATGCATGTCATTCAAACTGAAATACACCTGGGTCACATTTCCCCATCTTTGGGCATTGATACTGGAGGAATCGATGATCTGACTGGTCCCGATATTGACATTTGTTGTATCGTTTTCGGGGTTGTCATTAAAAGAATACCTGGAATCATTCTGATAATAATAGACCCTTGAAAAATATTTGAGGTTGTCGCTGCGAATGACTGAATAATTGATATCCGCATTGTATTCACGTTTTTTCTGAAAGTCGTCCATCCTGTGTGGTGCCACGGAATACGCATAGCGCCTGCTGATCCATGTGGCAGGTGTATCATTATGGATGTCATTGACATTTCCTGACACTTTGAGGGTCTTGGTCGGGCTGAACCTGTGGGTGTATTTGCCATAGAAATTATAGAGGTCGAATCCTGATTTTTCGCGATGGCCATCATCGGATTTTCTGGAAAAGTCCAGGAGATATCCCCCGTTTGCCAGTTTATTGCTGTGGCTGATCTCGATGGCGTTATAATCATTGTACCGGTCAAATTCTGTGAACGAAGGCGCTTTCTGGTAAAAGCCATACCGGAGGTTGACCCGGGTCATGTATTTCTGCGTGGGTTCCCGCGTGATGACGTTGATCACACCACCCATGGCGCTGGAACCGAACAATGAGGAGTAGGCGCCTTTGACGACTTCAATCCGATCGATAGAATTCACGGGTACAAGATTCCAAAGGGCGCCGCCTGAATCCGGGCTGAGCGCCGGTCGCCCATCGATGAGCAAGAGGACCCTGTTGCCCGTACCACCACCGGCAACTTCGGAAGCCCCGCGAATGGAAAGTGCCTGGATATTGGCCCTGCTGGACCGCGTGACATTGACGCCAGTCACATTGTTAAATGCTTCATCAAAGGTGGAGGTATTTTGTGCTTCGAGTTCTGCAGAACGGACGACAGCCACACTTACTGGTGCGGAAACCAATGTTTGTGACTTCCGTGAAGCTGTTATGACGACCTGGTCTGTCTGTATGTAAGACGGCTGCATTTCTAGAGTGACCATGGTATCCCTTCCGGGCAAAACGTCCATGTCTGAAGACACATAAGTTTCATAACCTATATAACTGGCTTCAATTCTAAAATCTCCCGGCACCACAGAAAAAATAAATCGGCCGGAAAGGTCTGACTCCCGGCCGATTGTATCGTCGTGTACTAAAAGCACATTTACGAAGGGCAAAGACTGACCGGTTTCCCGGTCTATGACGCTACCCTGTACAATTCCCAACTTACTTTCCCGGTCGGCCGGTCGCTGTGAAAAGCATTCGGCGACACCAAGGAAAATAAGTAAGGATATGAGACTAATTATTTTACTGTTCATGTGCACTTGACATTACAAGTGATTGCAAGGACAGGTGAAATTTATCGATACCATTGCTCCACGAATCCAAAATCAGCCTTGAAGTTGATCTCGAGAACATCGCCATCTGCTACTGTGAAAGTACTTGGGGGAGGAAAATTGAAAAATGTGACAATATTTCCACCTCCAACATCAGCTTTGACCACCACGCCATGGCTAACGACATCAGGATCATTATGATGCACCCCAATGGTTGCTGATTTCAACGTGGGGTCCTGGACAAAATCATGCCTGAAGCCCAGCGCGAGGGCAGAATACGTGCCCGGATCCACTTCAATCTCAAAATCATAATCTGTTTTACCGGCTTCGTATTCAAAGACGACCGGATTCTGCGCATTGAAAGGCGCACCGATGGCAAAAGTCCCTCCCGGAACACCGGGACCAAAAGTTCCATCCGGGATCTCACCCCACCCTGCAGGTGGATTCAAACTGAACTCCGGGAATATGGTCAGTTGGACTTCTCCACTGTCCTGCCAGATCTCCCAGACATCTGTGTTTTCAATCGTGACAGTCCCTTTTACAAGGGCAGTATCTGGCGGCAAATCGTCGCCACATCCGGTCATAAAAAAGACACCTGCCAGTGCCATTATCAAAACTGCAAATGTTACTTTTCTCATTCTACGTTTAATTGTATTTGGTAATTAATTCTTCTGCGAAACTACGGGAGGCACAGATGAGAATTGTAATAGAAATGTCAAATATGGTGGGAAAGACGCAAGATGCAACCAACAAGGTGCAAATGGGAAAATGACAAGATGCAACCAACAAGGTGCAAACAACAAGGTACAAAGGAAGTTTCCAATATGCACCAGGAATGTCACAAATGGATATTGGTTGTTCTGACGTTACTTCCCCAGACCTTTGAATCTTGTTAAATGTATCTTGTAATTTGTCTATTTGGATTCATAATAATCGTGCAAGACATGAAATGCTTTCTTCTTCTTGCCATCATCTGAGATCAGGCCTTTCCGATTCCATCCGTCCTGGATACCGGGCAACACCCGTCTTGGAGAGCGAAAGTCGACGAGGATCCACGGTGACATGCCCTGCACATTTTCCATCCTCTCGATCATGCCAAGCGTCTGCACATACAAGTCTTCCTGGAACTCCTCGGTCCAACGATCTGTACGCTGACCATGCAGGCCTTGTTTTGCGCCAGCGCCGAATTCTGAGATCAGAACAGGTTTATCATGCTCGATCACCCAGGAGATGTCCCCGCACTTGTCAGGAAGGCCGTCGTACCACCCGATGTATTCGTTGAAACTCAGGACGTCGACAACATCGGCAAACGGATCATCGATGGTCCTGACCGATGGATCGCCCA
>JBFKJL010000111.1:0-7682 GCA_041631795.1 Saprospiraceae bacterium
CGAACCCAATGTTACAGGGTTTTGCAACGGACCGCGCATCCTGACTTTTGAGGATGATACGAGTTCCCTGAATTGTGAAAACGGCTATGTGCTGACGATTTTGAGAACGTGGACGGCCTCTGATGCATTTGGGAATACCAGCAGTTGCAAACAGGAGATCCGTGTTGAGAAGTTCCTGTTGAAAAATGTCGTCTTCCCGCCCAATTTTGTCTTTAATCCGGACTCAGAAGGCAATTGCAGTGCCTTCGATCCTGCGAACTTCACTCCTGATGGCTTGGAAGACATCCACCATGTGCAAGGTTACCCTGTAGGTGCTTTTTGCCCCAATATCCAGTTTTACTACAATGACATCAATTTTCCACAGTGCGGAATACAACTGAAAATACTTAGAGATTGGTTTGTTATTGATTGGTGTACCGGTCAGTCGCTGTCGAAGGGCCAGGTCATCAAGGCAATAGACGACAATCCCGCTTTAACATCGTGTCCGGCAGACACGCTCTTGTTCAACACTTTTCCGGGAGCGTGTTATGCCATTCCCGTCCTTGATCCTTATGGTTTGTACGAGGACATTCACGGAGACGTCGTTTCTCTGACGGAATGCTCGCAACCTGTGCACATTTCTGTGGAGTATCTCCCAGCCGAGCCAGGAACGGATCAGCCCCAGGAGGTGCCTTACATCCCCGTTCCGATCAACGTCGACTCGACCTTTACTTTACCTATTGTAGAAAATGTCATGTGGGTGCGCTACTGCTTCACGGATGCCTGTAATAATTCAAGCACAGTGGATCCCAGTGAGGATGATGGCTATGGCGCTCAAACTACTGGATGCTGTTATTTTGAAGTTGGCATTAAGGATGGTACACCTCCGACGGCTATTTGTGAAGGTTATACCGTTGTCCCGCTGGATGAGTATGGGCTTGTTGAGGTCTTCGCCGAAACATTTGACGATCACAGTTTTGATCCATGCGGTGATATTTCCCATTTTGAAGTAAGAAGGGAGACTGGTGTTTGTCCGGGGAATGTCAATGACCTTACTTTTGGGCCAAGCGTACATTTTTGTTGCAACGATATAGGTGATGAGTTGACGGTCAGACTCAGGGCATATGACGTGGAAAACAATTACAGTGAATGTCTTGCAAGGGTCTCCATTACGGATGGAGGGACCCCCCTGGTGTATTGCCCGGATTCACCGGTGACATTGCCTTGTACAGTCGAGGATCCGACAGACAGGAGCCTGATCGGCGTGCCAACAGGGGCGCCGGGTTGCGGCAATATTTTCAGGATCAGCAATGAACAATTCGATTATACATATTTCGATCCGTCCTGTAATATTGGGACGATCATACGAACATTCGATGTGCGGGACGGCAACAACAAGTTCCTCAGGGAGTGCATCCAGACCATTATCGTTGAATCGGACTCAGATGATGCATTGACCCCGGGTGACTTCCTGTTTCCGGGTGATATTACCCTCGATATCTGCAGCACAAGTGGCAGCACGCATCCCGATGATACGGGAAAACCAATAGCAACGAGAAATTTCAATTGTCTCAACATAGCCATAAGCTATGAAGATGATTTTCAGTATGTTTCAAATACATCAGGGTATTGCTCAAAAATATTCCGTGAATGGCGGGTCATTGACTGGTGTCAATATTCGCCGACACAACCATATAACCATATACTGACACATACGCAGGTCATCCACGTTGAGAACACTGGCAGCCCGATCTTCACATCGGGATGTGAAGATATCGTCGTCACAAGTACCGGCTCTAACTGCGAAGCTTTTGTACCGGTCAATGTGACTGTCGAGGATCAGTGTACCTCAAATCCCGTGGACGTTATATGGCATGTGGATCTTTTTGACGATGGCTCTGACTTTGATTATACAGGCGCAGGTGTTAATGCTTCTGGGACGTATCCTGTCGGAACACATAAAATAACTTTTGAAGCATGGAATTCATGCGGCAACAACACATCGACATGCACATTTTATATCGTGGTGAGAGGTGAAAAACCTCCGACCCCGATTTGTCTCGGCCATGTTGTGTGGACCCTGGACAATAATGGTGAAGCGACTGTATGGGCCGTAGACTTTGACATCAAGAGTGAAGGCGGTTGTGATGGTGAAGATGATCTCATCTTTTCATTCGTGCCACCCACACATCCCAACTTCCCTGAGATTGGCCGAACATTTACATGCGCCCATTTACCAAATGGAGTGGGCGTGATTATCCCGCTTGAAATGTATGTCGTGGATGAGGTCGGCAATTTTGAATCCTGTACTGTAGATCTCGAATTGCAAGACAACAAAGACATCTGCCAGGATTCCTCAAACGGGGCCCAGGTCAGCGGTCAGATTGTTACAGAATACGCAGAAGGATTAGGACATATCGATGTCATGATGAAAGAGATGGCAGAGCATATTGAAACGCATCAGGAAACCGATGACGATGGATCATTCCTGTTTGAGAATATGAATCATTACCATGGTTACCAACTCAAGCCACAAAAGAATGATGCACCGATGAATGGGGTATCTACCCTTGACCTCGTTTTGATCCAAAAGCATATCCTCGGAGAGGAGCAGTTCAATTCGCCATATAAACTGATTGCGGCCGATATCAACAGGTCAAATAGCGTAACAGCTATCGATCTTGTGGAGTTGAGAAAAATGATCCTTGGGATCTATGAAAAATTCCCTGATAGTGAATCATGGGTGTTTGTGCCTGGACATACTGATTTTCCAGACCCTGAAGCGCCGTGGGGATTCTCCAATGACATGACGTTTGAAAACCTTTACGTCTCTTATGATGGGGCCAATTTTACCGGTGTTAAAACCGGGGATGTTAATAATTCCGTCAAATTGGCCGGGGTCAGCGACAACCACCTTGAAGAAAGATCCGCTGCAAGGACAAGCCTGGTCATTCGGGATAGGTTCTTTAACCAGGACGAATCTCTCAATGTTCAAGTAAAGAGCAACAATGAATTTCATGCGCTGGGCATGCAAGTCGCCATAGAATATGACCATCACAGCCTGACCTTTGCAGGCCTGCTTCCCGGCCATATGGCGATCAGGTCAGACCAGTATGCTGTGGACACCTATAGGGAGGGCCTTATCGTTATCAGCTATGACAATGTGTCTGGCGATAAAATTTCAGAAGGGGCACATCTCTTTGACCTCATCTTCGCTGCGAAATCTGATGGCCGACTTTCAGAAAGCCTGAGTATATCACAGGAAGAGTTGCTTCCGGAAATATACGGCGGGGACAGCGAAATAGCCACGGTGGATATGGTCTTTGATGACGAGGGTCAAACGGCCAGGGCCTTTGAGGTTTATCAGAATGAACCTAACCCCTTTGATGAAACCACAAAGATTGGCTTTTACCTGCCGTCAGATGAAGTCGTCAGACTGACCATCATCGACAGCCAGGGCCGTATCATATTCAACACTTCAGATTATTTTTCAGCGGGGAACAATGATTTCATTGTATCACAACGAGATCTAAGTGCCTATGGTGTTATGTTTTACAGGGTCGAAACCTCAAAGACCAGTTCGACAAGAAAAATGATAATGATTAAATAAAGGTGTTCTTTTTTGTACTGTAATGCCGGTCGTGAAAAGCACAGCCGGCATTTTTTTTAATTCTACATTAACGATAACGATTCTGATTGGCGCGAAGTGAATTCATACAACATCTCTCCATGAGATTGTTTTCTTGTTACTTTTGAAGTCGTGAAGAAAATTGCCCTTATTGCAGATACACACAGCATGCTGGAACAGGATGTCAGGGATCATCTTGTTCACGTCGATGAGATTTGGCATGCAGGTGATTTTGGCCGTATGAGCATGGTGAGGGAATTGCTGACCCTGGGAAAAGTGAAGGGAGTTTATGGAAATATTGACACGGCAGAAGTGCGTGCCCTGTTTCCGTTAAACCTTGAATTCACTTGTGAAGGGGTGAGCGTATTTATGACCCATATTGGGGGATATCCAGGCCGCTATACGAAAAGAGTTCGCAAACTATTGATGGAACGACGGCCCCATCTGTACATATGCGGGCATTCTCACATCTGCAAGGTGATGCGTGATCCGGAGCTGGATCTTCTCCACATGAACCCGGGTGCATGTGGTCACGCAGGATTTCACAAATACAGAACAATGCTCAAATTTGATTGTGACAATGGTAGCGTCACCAACCTGAACCTTATAGAACTGGGCAAACGGGGGAGATTGGCGCCGTCTGCCTGACATGTCATCTATACGAAAGACAAGGCCCGGTCGAAATCCGTTTTAAGATCGCTGATATCTTCAATACCTACCGAGACCCGAACCAGCGTGTCGGTTATGCCGTGCTTTTTACGCATCTCTGGATCCACCTTTAAGTGGGAACTTGAGGCCGGATGTAGCAAGAGAGTGTCCACATTGCCCAGGGTAGAGGTGATAGAGCATATCTGCGTGGAATTCATGAATACGAGGGAAGAATCATAATCACCATCGATTTCGAAACTCAGCATGCCACCGTATTTATACATTTGCCGTGAGGCAATGGCATAGGAAGGGTGAGAGGGAAGCCCGGGATAGTTGACTTTCCTGACTTTTCCATGATTTTCAAGGAAAACAGCCAATTCAAGAGCATTTTTACTGTGCCTGTCCATTCTGAGACTAAGTGTTTTTAAGCCATTATTGACAAGCCAGGCATCCCATGGGTTACAGTTCGTGCCCATGAGCTTCATGGTGTCCCATATCTTTGATCGAGTATCCTTGTCACGGCCCACGATGGCGCCCGCAATAGAGTTTCCATGACCGTTGAGATACTTGGTCGTTGAATGTACGATATAATCTATGCCATAATTGAAAGGTCGTTGAAGATATGGTGTCGAAAAAGTATTGTCGATCACCGTGATGATGTCGTGATGTTCGCTGTAGGTTTTGATGCATTCCAGGTCAATGCAACTCAATGTGGGATTGGCCGGAGTTTCAAAATAAATGACTTTGATTCCGGGATCTGATGTCAGGATCGAATGCACCCTGGATTCATCAGACAGATCCGTGCGTACAATCCCGATCCCATTCTTCGCAGCAATGGTGTTGAACATTTCAGTTGTACCACCGTAGAGATTTCCCTGGGTCAACACCTTGTCTCCATGGGTGAGCAAGGCATTCATGATTGTCGCGATGGCTGACATGCCTGAGCTGGTCATTAAGCAATACGGTTTATCTGTAATGTCAATACCCTCAAGGGCGGCGATTTTATCCTGGACAGCCTCGATAGTCGGGTTGCCGTAGCGGGAGTATACAAAACCCTTGTCGCTGCCGCTGAATACGGATATACTGTCTTCAATCCTGTCGAATGAGAATGCCGAAGTCGCAAAAATTGGCAGCACATGCGCCGGGTTGGGCAGGTCTTTGAGTTTGTCTTTTACACACAGAGTATCAATTGATTTGGCCATGATTTTAATGTATTTTATGAATTTATAGATTATTAGTTTTGTTTCTCACAAGGAACATATAAAGATATCATTTGAAAACTTTTCTTGCCATCGCCTTTTCGTTCTTCACATTCACCATTTATGGTCAGAAGGATAGTCTTGCCTCACGTGTTCATATGGTCGAGATGTCATTTGATGTCAAGGATCCTGTTTTATCATTCGGCTCGGCAGTGGACATGACCTTCTTTGGTTTTGGCTTTGGGTATTATCAGCAGCTGAAGACAAAGGGCTACAATTTCTGGGGTGTCGCCTCCGATTTTTCATTTATGGGCTCTGCTTCAGAGGTTTACACAGATATTGTCGATGGAGAGACGGTCGATGTTCGTGAAACAACCAGCAGCCATATGTGGAATGTATACGGAGTTTACAGGCATTTTCCAAATGTCTACTTCAAACGCTTTGAACCCTTTGTTGAGGCTTGCATGGGCGCTCGTATGATGACCAACAACACGAAAACGACGATCCTTGACAGTGATGACAGTGGTGAACTGGACTTTAACCGATTTCATCTTTCCATTGCATTTGGCGGAGGCATCGGGACTGAATTTTTTATCGGGACGAATGTCTTCCTCCATGGAAAGATCAGTTACCTGACAGGAACCTCTGCCAAATACCTCGCTAAGAAAAATGACGATCTTTCACCGACAATAGAGAATTTCCGCCTGGAGAAAACGCAAACCGATTTGATAAATTATCAGATAGGGGCTACTTTCGCTTTCTGAAATGATCATGGTGTCTTCAACTAATGGCAATGCTGATTCGGATATGCTCTATGAGCATTTCAATATGGTGGCAGACCCCGGCCAGTCACCCATTCGGATAGATAAATTTCTGCTCGACAGGATGACCAATGTATCCCGCAACAGGATCCAGAATGCCATCAGGGCAGGGTCAGTGACGGTCAATGCCAAATCAATCAAGCCAAATTACAAGATCCGTCCCGGGGATCATGTTGTAATCATTTTGCCACATCAGCCCAATCCAGGCAGCGATGTCAAACCCGAAAAAATGGAGCTGGACATACGGTATGAAGACGACCACCTGATGGTCATCCACAAACCTGCGGGGCTTGTCGTTCATCCAGGCATCAGCAATTATTCAGGGACCCTTGTTAATGGCCTCAAGTATTATTTCGATGACCAGGTCCTTCCAACAATGAAGGGCAATACCCTCGACAGGCCAGGACTCGTCCACCGTATAGATAAAAATACATCGGGATTGCTAGTGATTGCCAAGACTGAATTTGCTATGACCCACCTTGCCAGGCAGTTTTTCAACCATTCCATTCACAGGGAGTATGTCGCCCTGGTGTGGGGTGAACCCGAACAGGAGGGCGTCTTCGACCTGTATCTTGGACGAGACCCAAGGGATCGACTGAAGATCAAGGCTTTTGATGAGAATGAAGCCGGTAAAAGGGCTGTCACCCACTACCAGGTCATCAAGTCCTTTTACTACGTCAGCCTTGTCAGGTGCTGGCTGGAAACAGGAAGGACGCACCAGATCAGGGTGCATTTCAGCCATGCGGGATTCCCGGTGTTCAATGATGAGAGATATGGCGGGGACCGGATCGTGAAAGGCACGGTCTTTACAAAGTATAAACAGTTTGTACAGAATTGCTTCAAGTTGATCCCACGACATGCCCTTCATGCCAAAACTCTTTCTTTTATACATCCGGCCACTAAAAAGAAGATGGTCTTTGATTCGGATCTGCCGGAGGACATGCAGGCTGTTCTTGAGAAATGGGACAATTATGTGACCCATCAAAAAGACAAAATGAACAGATGAGATTAGAAGAAAGGATCAAAGTGTTGATTGCATTGGGGGATCATTTCAAAGACCCGGATGCCTCCTTCGGTATAAAGCTCAAAGAAGCAGAGGCAAAAAACCCGTGGTTCACCCGTGAAAATATAATGACTGCTCTGGGCGCTATTGAAAGTGCATTTCTTAAACCTGAATTTTTGTCAGCATTTTCAGCCCGATATCAATTGACCGGTACAAATTCCAGGGTGGTGGGACTCGTGATGGCGGGCAATATCCCCATGGTGGGATTTCATGATCTGCTTTGTGTCTTTCTTTCAGGGCATAAGGCGCTGGTCAAGTATTCTGAGAAGGACAATGTATTAATTCCTCACCTTGTTCAGCTGATGATCAAGACTGATCCAAGGGCGGCAAAATATTTCCAGAGC
>JBFKJL010000112.1:0-7656 GCA_041631795.1 Saprospiraceae bacterium
AGCCAGACGCCTCGTATAATCTTAAAACGCCATAACCGGCCTTGCCAAGAGCAAAAACCGATTGACTCGATCCTATGACATAATCAGCATAATGCCCTCCCCCCGCTGTTATAAAGGTTTTACCGTCATCCTGGAATACCTGGATATTGTTTTCATGTGAATGGATGACAGTGATATTACTAAAATTCCTGATGGCCGATTCCAAGGCGGCACGATAGCCTCTGTAATCAGGATTATTGGTTTGTTGGTCAAATCCAATCGTTTTTTTTATGCCGGTGATAAATGAACCCAAAACAGGAAGCGGGATCATGATAGCCCTCGAAAAACTTCTGAATGGAAACAAATGATCCATGAGCTTATAGTGCCCCCCAGCAAAACCTTTGCTCTGCAGGGGATGATGGGCAGCGATAATGATGTGCTTTCTCCTGTGATCTTTAAGGATATCTTGAAGTTGGACAATGAATTCTGCCGAATTATCGACATCACAGCCCGATCTTTTGCGTTCATCATTATCATCTCCCTGGATTAACCACTGGGTATCGATAAAAACGACAGCCAGCTTTTCTGAAATAACTTTAACCCTGGGTTCACCGCATCCCTTCCCGGGAACAAAAATATTATCTCCAAAAATTTCCTGGATAAATACTTCGTTTTCTCGTAAGGACTGGACAGTATAAGTCTTGCCATCAAACCACTCGGCATTGCCCGGGATAAAATAGACCTTATTATTCCTCGTTCCTTTAATTATCTCATGAAGTGATGACGCCAATAATTCTGCATTGACCGGGTCCTCTGGATCAAAATCCTGAGAGACTGAGTTGCCGGAAAATAAGAGTATTTTGTCATGTTGAGATGCACTAAAAGCCCTCATCATATCCCGAACCGCAGGGCTGATGCCCTTATCCAGTTCAGCCTGGCCTGTAAAGACAATTTCGTGGAGAATCCGATCCCCGTTCACTAAACGATCATGCGATATTTGAGATCTCCCTAGTAATGGCAGGATGAATACCATGAGGCACAAACGCGGCAAGGTGTAATTATTTTTGGGGGCTGAAAGACTCATCACAATGATTTTTAACTATACCCAAGTTAAAAAACATTGACAACTATGCTGAAATTAAACGATGGCTGAAATCAGGAGAGACTATTGACGTACTTAGTCAGCTTGCTCTTCAGATTGGAAGCTTTATTCCTGTGCCAGTTATTTTTCTTGGCGAGCCTGTCGATCATGCTGACGACTCGCGGCAAGAACTTTGCAGCTTCTGTCTTATCGGATATTTCACGAAGTTTGGCTATAGCTGTCCTGGTAGATTTTTTGTAGTACCTGTTTTGGATACGCTTTTTGGCGTCTTGTCTGATGCGTTTCTTTGATGAACTATGATGTGCCATGGACGAATCTGATAATTTTTAAGGACTGCAAAAGTAGTATTTTTTCAAAAAAAAAACCGATTTATTTCATTATTTGGCTTTTTTATTGAAGTAATATGTTTTCCGAAAATAATTTTTAAGTAAACTTTGTGCAAAAATACAAACAAGAGGATGAAGGATTATTCATACGTCTATAATGCCCACCCCAATTTTGTTGATAGCCTGTACAAAAGATACCAGATCTCACCAGAAGAGCTCGAAGACGGTTGGCGATTATTCTTTGAAGGTTTTGAATTTGCAGGAAAAAACGGTCATAAAGCGATTGTCGCTGATGTGCCGACTGAAATCCTGAAAGAGTTGGGTGTTTTGTCCTTGATCCAGGGATTTCGCAGTCGGGGTCACCTTTTGTCCACAACGAATCCGATCAGAACAAGGAGGGACAGGAAGCCCCACCTGGATCTCACAGATTACAATTTGTCAGATGCGGATTTACAGGAACGTTTTGCCGCAGGCATTGAAATTGGCCTTGAAAATGGGACACTATCGCAGATCATCGACAGGCTGAAGAACATCTATACGGGCAACATAGGTTTTGAATATGTGCACATTGAAAACAGGGAGAAAAGGACGTGGCTGAAAGAGAAGATAGAGCAGCGCGATACCTCAATAGGATATGGTCATACCCTGACATCAAAGAAGAGAATCCTGGAAAAACTGAATGGTGCGGTCGTATTTGAAAGATTCCTCCACACAAAATATATTGGTCAGAAAAGATTTTCACTGGAAGGGGGTGAAACCACCATAGCTGCCCTGGATGCCATTATTCGTAAAGCCGCACACAATGGTGTTCAGGAAGTCGTGATCGGCATGGCACACCGCGGTCGCCTTAATGTCTTGGCCAATGTCATGGGTAAAACATACGAACAGATCTTCACTGAATTCGAAGGAAACACACCACCGGACCTGAGCTTTGGGGACGGAGATGTCAAGTACCACCTGGGCTTCTCATCTCAAATTCCGATTGAAGAAGGCAAGACGATAGACCTCAAAATGACGCCAAATCCCTCGCATCTTGAATCTGTTAATCCTGTCGTTGAAGGTTTTTCGAGGGCCAAGGCAGACATCATGTACAATAGCAATTACGATGCTATCCTGCCTATATTGATACATGGCGATGCTGCAATAGCCGGTCAGGGTGTTGTTTACGAAACTGTGCAAATGAGTCAACTCGACGGCTATTACACTGGTGGGACTGTTCATTTTGTCATCAACAACCAGATCGGGTTCACAACCGATTTTGATGATGCGCGTTCGTCCACGTATTGTACGGCGGCGGCGGCGCTGGTGCAGGCTCCTGTATTTCACGTCAATGGCGATGACCCTGAAGCCGTCGTTTATGCCGTTGAAATGGCGACCGAGTACAGGCAGAAATTTAACAATGACGTTTTCATAGATATGGTCTGCTACCGACGCCATGGCCATAATGAAGGTGATGATCCGAAATTCACTCAACCTGAAATGTACAAGATCATTCACAATCACCCCAATCCGCGGGAAATCTATCTTGAAAAACTCCTGAAAAGCGGTGAGGTTGAACGCCAATTGGCTGAGGAGATGGAAAAGAGGTACTGGAATGACCTGCAGGACAGGTTGAATATGGTCAAGGAAAGTCCCCTGCCCTACACCTATCAGCCTCCTGAAGAGGCCTGGCGATCTCTGAAAAGGTCGGTTGATCTTAAAGATTTTGAGAATTCACCCAAAACAGGGATCCCCGCTCGTCAAGTGAGTCAGATTGTCCAGCATCTTATCACTATACCTGACGGATTCGACCCATTGTCCAAGGTGAACCGGCTTATCAAATCTGCTAAAAAACTCGTAGATGACAAGAAGCTCGACTGGGCGCTTGCCGAACTTTTGGCCTACGGCTCTATATTATTGGACGGCCGGAATGTCAGGATGAGTGGCCAGGATGTCAAGCGCGGGACTTTCTCCCACAGGCACGCCATTTTCAGGGATGCCAAAACATATAAAGCTTACAACAGGATCAACTCTATCCAGGAAACCCAGGGCATTTTTAGAATTTATAACAGCCTTTTATCCGAATTTGCCGTTTTGGGGTTCGAATACGGCTATTCACTGGCAAACCCTGATGATCTGATCATTTGGGAAGCCCAATTTGGCGATTTCTACAACGGGGCCCAAACAATTGTGGATCAATACATTAGCGCCGCTGAAAGCAAATGGCAGCGTATGAGTGGTCTCGTTTTGTTATTGCCTCACGGTTATGAAGGACAAGGCCCAGAACATTCTTCCGCACGCATGGAAAGATTCTTGCAAATGACAGCTGAATGCAACTTCACGCTCGTCAATATCACTTCTCCTGCCAATTTCTTTCATGTATTGCGACGGCAACTGGCCTGGCCATTTCGAAAGCCCTTGTTTGTCATGTCACCAAAATCCATGTTGCGCCATCCTATGGCTGTATCTGATTTCAATGAATTCAAGACTGGCACCCACTTCAGGGAAGTCATCGATGACACGGTTGATAATGTCAAAACAATTAAAAAATTGTTGCTGTGTTCGGGCAAGCTTTACTACGATCTGGTTCAAAAGAGAGAAGAACTCAAGAGACCCGATGTGGCGATAGTCAGGTTGGAACAACTCTATCCTTTCCCGGCAAACCAGGTCAATGCTGTACTTAATAAGTATGCCAATGCAGATAAATTCTGGATCCAGGAGGAACCTCAAAACATGGGGGCCTGGGATTACCTGTTGCGCCACTGGCGACATACCACCATAGATTGTATAGCCAGGAAAGCCAGTGCCTCTACAGCCACAGGTTTTAAAATGAAACACGATGAGCAACAGGAGTCTTTACTCCTCAGGGCATTTGAATAACTACTGGGGACCGTTATAAAAGACCAGTGAAAGACCATAAAGCATCAATTTGGCTTCGGTTTCAATTCCTGCGTCGAGGTCAAATTCATTGGCGAGACCAGATAAGTCCACCTTTGCCAGAGGGATTTGTATAAATGGTTGCAGTCCAAATGTGTTATATTTTTGTCCTCCAAACAATACTGTGAAGTGGATGCGCGTAAAGTAGTGGTGACCACTCACGATCGTCTTCTTCTCATCAGATGTCGCAATATTGTCTTTAACGCGAAATCTGGCAGTACCTACCCGTGCGCCAAAACCGATATTTGAATAAATTGATTCTATTCCGGCATAAAAACTATTCATGGAATAGTATAATTTCTCTTCAAATAAACTGCCATCGTCAAATTCTCCAATGGCACGCCTGTCGCGCGATATGTTCTCCCATCCCGCATTGAGGGCCAGTCGGTTAAACTTGTAGCGAAGTCCCAGTTCGATGCCATGCATGAACTTCAAATCGGGCATGGCCTTTTCCAGGTTGAGAATTTCCGCATATTTTGCGTTGAAAGCATCCACCACCGCGGTATTGACATCGCTGCTCAAAAAAACCATGCCATAGCCGATTTTGACATTCACCTGACCAGTTAAGTATGACCCTGTCAGCAGGAAGATCATTCCGCTGATCAAGCATTTAAATACGTATTGTTTATGCCACTTTGAAGATCTCATTCCGGGTATTGTAAAAAACAAATATTTTAGATGTTTAGAAGTGATTAAAAATCTCGCATGTCAAAAACTTTCGAAGTCGGCACCAAACAAAGCAAAATGGTTAAAAAAACCAAGTTCAAAAGACTGAAAGTTAGAGAAAATATAGCACTGTTAGCCATTTTTGTGGCCCTGAGCTTCATTCTTTATGGCATTTCCATCCCATACGGTTATGTCCTGGATGACAAAATCGTTATCGTCGATAACGCTTACACGAAAGAAGGCCTGGGAGGAATCTGGAAGATCCTGAGTACCGAAAGTTTCCAGGGTTATTTTGGCGAACAAAAAGACCTTGTCCAGGGAGGACGCTACCGTCCTCTTTCCATTGTCACTTTTGCCGTGGAATATGCTCTTTTTGGCCTCAATCCGCACCTTAGCCATCTGTTTAATATCCTCCTGTATGCCCTTTGCGCCCTCATGGCATTCTTCTGTTTGAGGCGGATGCTTCTTGAAAACATCGAATGGACCAGGATTTATATGTCTATATCATTTGTCACCGCCTTGATCTACCTGGCCCATCCTCTCCATACGGAAGCTGTGGCCAACATCAAGGGCCGTGATGAGATCATGGCCTTCCTGTTTGGCATGTCCGCGTTCTTTTTCGCATTTAAATTTGTTGACCGTCGAAAAAGGAAGTTCCTTGTCCTATCCCTGGGAATGTATCTCCTGGGCCTTCTTTCCAAGGAAAACGATATCACCTTTTTGGGCATCATTCCCTTTGGGCTCATATTATTCAGGCGAAAACACTTTAAATCCACACTTTTGGTGGCATCGATGCTTTTTTTGACTTCTGTTGTTTACCTTTTTGCCAGGTATCAGGTAATAGGGTACTTGTTTTATTCAGTACCTACAAACGATCTGATGAACGATCCTTTTATCAACATGAGTTTTGCTCAGAAATACGCGACCATCCTGTATACTCTAGGCGTGTATTTCAAACTTTCATTTTTCCCTCACCCGTTGACCCACGACTACTATCCCTATCACATACCCATTTGTGATCTCACCAATCCGGTCACAATAATTTCATTAGTGATTTATACCACAATGGTAGGCCTGCTCATTTATTTTTGGAAAAAAAAGCCCCTGGTCAGTTTTGCCATTGGCTTCTACCTAATGGCCTTGTCGATCGCCTCCAATATTCTGATCAGCGTGGGCACCTTTATGAATGAAAGATTTGCTTTCGCGGCTTCTCTGGGCATGTGCCTCCTCCTGGCAATAATTATGTTCGGCATCCAGGCCAAACTGGGTAAGAAATACAAGGTCGTCATTCCAGTAGTTCTAGGCATTATTTTCATGGCATTCAGCATCAAGACAATCGCCAGGGTCCCCGCCTGGAAAGATGCCTTGTCACTGAATTCTGCTGCTGTCAAGGTGTCAAAGAATTCAGCAAGGGCCAATTCATTTATGTCCACGGCTTTGTTCAACAAATACAAGGTTTCAACAGACAGAAATGAACAGCTTCAATTGCTGAATGAGGCCAAGCCGTACATGGAACGAGCGATTGAAATTTACCCGCTTTACCAAAATGCCCATATTATGAAAGCGGGGATCGCCGCTGAACTGTACAAAATCGATAATGACCTGAGCAATTTATTGCAAACATTCAAAGAAGTCATGAACTACCGTCCTGATATCAACTATCTCACTGAATACCTGGAATACCTCAATCCAAGAATAAATGCGTCCACAATGATTGATTTTTACCTGGACGCTGCCTATGATGGCCTGGTGAGACAAAACAGAAACGTGACCTGGGGCATACATTTTTTACTGATGGCCAATAAAATTGACCCAGACGATCAAAGGGTGCGCGCTGCTCTCGCAGAGGGCTACCGCAAGATTGGCAAGGAGAATTATGCCCGGCACTTTGACAACTGATGAGTGACAAACTGAGATACATCCTGGCGCTGAACTTCATACCCAATGTAGGCGCTGTGTTGATAAAACATCTGATAAGCTATACGGGCAGTGCGGAAGCTATTTTTTCCGAGAAGGCCACAAATTTGATGAAGATCCCGCTCATTGGCGAAAAAAAAGCCAGGGACATCATTCGGTGCAATGCCCTTGAGGAAGCCGATAAGGAACTCAAAAGGATCGAAGGTGAAAATATCAAAATCCTGTTTTATCTCGATAAAGACTACCCTTCCCGTTTAAAACACCATGCGGACGCACCGGTCCTTCTCTATGTCAAAGGGACTCCAAAATTTGAATTACCCAGGTATGTTGCTGTTGTGGGTACACGTATGGCGACTCATTATGGCCGGGCCATGACTGAGACCATTGTTGATGGATTGCAAAAGTATAATGCAGCACTTGTCAGCGGCCTGGCCTATGGCATTGATACAACAGCCCACGCGACAGCACTCGACAGGCAAATCCACAATATTGCCATTCTCGGGTCAGGATTGAACAAAGTCTATCCCTCGGCAAATAGGTCCATCGCAGAAAAAATTTTAAATCAGGGAGGGCTGATTTCTGAATTTCCTATGGATACGGGGCCAGACAAAATGAATTTTCCGACGCGCAACCGGATCATTGCCGGCATGTCAGATGCAGTGGTCGTCATTGAATCAAAACTAAAAGGGGGGTCAATCATCACTGCCGAATATGCCAATTCCTATAACAAAGATGTCTTTGCCATACCTG
>JBFKJL010000113.1:0-7631 GCA_041631795.1 Saprospiraceae bacterium
ATACATCTACGACGCGGCCGGTCCGGATTGCGCCGATACAGTTGGCATTGATTTCTTCCTAGAAATGCCACCAGTCATTTCGGGGCCGACTGACACGATTTCCGGATGCGGAACAGTGGTTCTGCCGGAACCTGAAATTGATTTTTTTACAAGCTATGAATACAACACGGAAGTGACGGGTGAGGGAATCTCATTTTCAGCAGGGGACACCATACAAAACAGTGCCAATATCACCATACTTTACCTTTTGGCATACAATGGAGATGACTGCATATCCACGATAGAAGTCAATGTGGACATTGCTTCCTCCATTTCGTTCACTGCAGATTTGCCTGCAATATCCTGTGGTGACCTCGTTTTGCCCCCAATCAATCCCACAACACCTGGTGCAACCTATTATAGCGAAAGTGGAGGAAACGGGCCTTCCTGGTCACCGGGGGATACCTTGTCGGGGGCAGATACCATCAACCTTTTTATCTATGACATCTCTTTACCTGAAGAATGTATTATTGAGCCCGAATACAGGGTGGCATTTTCGGAACGACCCGTTTTTGTTCTGCCAACGGATACGGCTGCATGCTCATTTTATATCCTTCCCCAGATAGACGGTATGACAAGTCCCGTCCCCTTTTATCATCCGGACTCAATTTCATTCAACAACCCAATGGTCAGTGGAGATACATTGTTTTATTCAACTACGGTCTATGTCTCTGATACCCTAAACGGATGTATCGGGATTGACAGTTTTGAACTTTCCATTTCAGCTCTCCCTGAGCCCGGTAACAATGTGCAATTATCGATTTGTGAAGGTTGGCAGGGGTCTTTCGATTTTATGGCCCTGACAAGCGTGCCCGACAGTATAGGGTATTGGCAGGATCCCGAAATTTCGGGGTTGACACTTGAGGACTCCACAAATGTCGATCTCTCGCTTGTTCAGTCAGGAATGGATACGGTCATTTATGTCATCGATGGCGATGCTTGTGGCTTGTTTGAAACTTCCATCACGCTCTTTGTCTCCCCTCCCCCCTTCCCCGGATTACCCGTCACCACAGGTTATTGTTCAAATGTAGAAAACATTGATTTTCATGAATTGCTGGGAGACCCCGATCCCGGTGGTGCCTGGACGCAAATTGGAGGCTTGCCAGTTTTCATTGATGATTATAACAATGTCTCCCTTTTTGAATTTGAACAAGGACAGTATTCTTTTGAATATGGGTTTCCTGAAAACATGGATACGACTGGCCATCAATACTGCCAGGCCCTGACATCAACCCTGAACCTCAATGTGTTCAATGCACTCTATGCAGGAAGCGACAACCAATTGACCGCCTGCTTTGGTGAAATCATCGATCTCAATTTACTCATACCGGCTGATGCTGATTCCACCGGTGTTTTTGAATCTTCAGATGTGACGATTTCTGCCAACATGTGGGACACAAATGACAATACGCCCGGCGCCTCCTATACTTTAAACTACATAGTTATTGACACGACATCTTTCTGTTCCAATGATACAGCCTTGATCATCGTGACCCTTTCTGAAGAGGCCTCTGCAGGTATTCCCCAGGCCGATCAGGAGGCCTGCCAAAATACCACAGTCGATTTACATGATTTCATCTCTGGAGAAACCCCGGGCGGGTATTTTTCAGATCTGACGAATCAACTGGACAGCATTGGGAACATGTGGATGGCCACATCATCCGCAAGTTTCACCTACATCATCCCCCCTGTGGGCAATTGCCTGGGTGACACGACAGCATTCTCTGTGAGTGTTCTTCCCGAACCAGTTGTGGAATTGGTTACGGATATGACATTCTTTTGCCCCGGCGAGACCGCTTGCTCACAATTTCTTTTAAGCGGAAATGGCAATATTGAGGCTGAACTGGTTCTGCAAAATTCAGCAGGCACAATGGGAATGACTATTGATACTCATTTCATGAATTCCCTGTCATACCTGATCTGTCCCACAGGACTTCCCCTCAGCCAGAGTCCAGACCTGGATACAATCTTCATAGGTCCGGACCCGGGCAGTTACCTCGCCTATTTTTCATCATTGGCCCTTAACGGGCAAAACGCTATGTGTGAAAGTTCACTTGCTGGCCAGGACACACTCATGGTGGCCATTGGCGAAACCATGATTGATACAATGTCCAATACGATCTGCCCGGGAGACAGCATCGAAGTTGACGGCTCTTTCTATTTTAATGACACCTTGCTGCAATTTACAGGTTCTGATGGTTGTGATTCAATGATACAACTCATGTTTGAAGAGTACTCTATCGCAGAGGGTTTTTATTCAGGGATCTTTTGTGAAGGCCAGTCTGTCGAAGTTGCCGGATTTCTTTTCACTTCAGACATCCAGACGAGAATTATCCTTGAAAATCAATCCGCCATGGGCTGTGACAGTGTTATTAATGTTGATGTCGCATTTGACACAGCGAGCTATGGATTTATAACCCCGGTCTTATGCAGGGATGAAAGCATCATCATTGAGGGCATCACCTTCGATTCCACCAATACGGTAGGAAATATTACTATACCCAATGGCAGTGCACAGGGCTGCGACAGCATTGTCAGCGTCAGCCTGAGCTTTTATGCCTCAGCTGAAGGCACAGCCAATCCAGTCCTTTGCCCTGGTGACTCAATACAGATCGGCACAGATATTTATTCCTTGAATGGTCCTTCAGGGATCACTGTCCTCGAAGGAGTGTCCGCCAATGGGTGTGACAGCATTGTCCAGGTCGCTCTGGAATTCTATCCCGCAGCTACCGGTGCCATATCGCCCGTGATATGCGAGACGGAGGTCTTTACGCTCAATGGAGATGTCTATGATATCGCGAATCCGGATGGCACATCTGTTTTGCCCGGTCAATCATCCCTTGGATGTGACAGCATCGTCACCGTGTCCCTTGAATTCCATCTGCCGGCTGTGGGCTCCATCATGCCCGTCATTTGTGAAACAGATGTGTTCATATTCAATGGCGATCAGTACGACATTGTGGTTTCGAACGGCACAACAGTTTTGCCTGGCCAGTCCACTATGGGGTGTGACAGTATTGTAAACGTGACACTGGATTTCTTTTCTCCAGCCGAAGCCTTCCTTCAACCTATGATATGCGAGGATCAGTCCTTTGAAATTGGCAATGATGTGTACACTAGTCAAAACCCTTCGGGGACAACAATTCTTCAAGGAACATCCCAAAATGGCTGCGACAGTCTTATTCATATCGATCTCGATATCTTTGAATCAGAAACCGTATTCTTAAATCCCGTCATATGTTCCACTGGAATCTTCCTCATCGGGGGTGATGCCTATGACATTTCGAATGCCCAGGGGACAACAGTCCTTCAAGATGCTGATGTCAATGGATGTGACAGTATCGTCAGTGTCAGCCTGAACTTTCATGCTCCGGCAGAAGCCTTCTTGTCACCCCGGATTTGTGAAAACGAAGATTTTCTCCTTTCCGGTGACATATACAATGCCATGAACCCCTCCGGGACGACCGTTCTGCCAGGCCAGAGTGCCAATGGTTGTGACAGTATTGTCAATGTGTCTTTGGAATTTTTCCCCCCGGCATCATCAATACTTCAACCAGTCGTTTGTCCAACCGATACTTTTTTCCTGCATGGAGATGCGTATTCATTGGGCCAGCCATCCGGAATGACCATTCTTGAAAACTTGTCAAACAATGGTTGCGATTCCATCATCAATGTCCAGTTGGACTTCTATCCGCTGGCAGAGGGATTTTTGGAGGAGATGATCTGTGAGTATGAAAGCATCACACTGGGATCTGACACATACAATGCTTCCAACTTGTCAGGGACGACGGTTTTGCCTGGCAGTGCAGCAAATGGCTGCGACAGTATAGTCGGTGTGACATTGACATTGGCGATGGCCACAGATTTTGATCTTGAAGCAAACCTGTGCCCCGGGGACAGTCTCATCCTGAATGGGACAGCTTACCATTTGGCAAATCCCAATGGTGTCGAAATACTTACCGGTGCAAATGCGCAGGGATGTGACAGCATTGTGAATATCATTCTGACCTTTGACTATGGGTTTGAATACATTGTGGAGCCACCATGCCCGGGGACAACCGAAGGGCTCTTCACGCTCGTGCAGCTGGAAGGTTTTGCTCTCCCGGTCTCATTGATTGTGAACGGCTTCGCCACCCAAGTTACCGGTTTGCCTGCCGAAGCAGACATCTCTTTGGGGGAAAATACCATTGCCTTGGAAGACGCGCAGGGATGTTCACTGGGTGAATCCATAGTTGTGACTCCAGGACCGGCAGCTTCAGTGGTGATCAGCGCAGAAAATCAAGGTGAAAACTTATATATTCTTGGTGTCGAAGCAGATACAGACATCACTCATGTGTCCTGGTCTCCATCAGAACTCATGGATTGTCCCAGCTGTTATGAAACGGCGGCCACATTAACCCAAAACACGACCGTCTTTGTGGATGTCACGTACGGTGCAGGTTGTATCGCCAGGGATTCCATCTCCCTTGCCTATAATGTGGCACTGAATATCTATGTACCCAATATCTTCAGCCCGGACGATGACGGTGTCAATGACCGGTTCTTTGTCCAGTCAAATGACCAGGGCGCTTATGTCAATAATTTCAGGATCTATGACAGGTGGGGCAATCTCGTTTTTAATGCGCCTGAACATCGGGTCAATGATCCGGATGCGGGCTGGGACGGACGTTTTGACCAGACATTTGCTGTGCCAGGTATTTATGTATATCTTATAGAGGTTGTCGCCTCCGATGGCAGTTCGCGGCTCATCGATGGGGAAATTGCGCTGATCAGGTAATGGCCCCGTGGCACGGCTTTTTATATTATTATTTATTTTAATATGTTTTTTCTAATTTTACAGTATCCTATTTTTGTAACCGGATAAGACCTTATTTATGACTAAAGTGAATTATTCAGAAGAACATATCAAGTCGCTCGACTGGAAGGAACATATCAGGCTGAGGCCAGGGATGTATATTGGCAAGCTCGGGGATGGCAGCTCTCCGGACGATGGCATCTATATCCTGCTCAAGGAGGTGATCGACAATTGTATTGATGAATATGTGATGGGTTATGGCAATACCATAGAAATCACAATTGATGAAGGTAAAGTGCGCGTCAGGGATTATGGCCGGGGCATTCCCCTGGGAAAGGTTGTCGACTGTGTCTCAAAGATCAATACAGGTGGGAAGTATGATTCCAAGGCCTTTAAAAAATCTGTGGGCCTGAATGGTGTAGGGACCAAAGCCGTCAATGCCTTATCCCAGAATTTTGTGGTTGAATCTTACAGGGATGGAAAAGCCAAGCGGGCTGAATTTGAAGTTGGGAAGATCGTGGCCGATAAGCGCCTGGCCAAAACAAGTGAAAAAAATGGCACCCTCATTGAATTTATTCCCGATACAAAATTATTCCGCCATTACAAGTTCAGGAAAGAATTCATTGATGCCAGGTTATGGGATTACGCCTTTCTGAATGCCGGTCTCAGGATAAAATTCAACAAGTCCACCTATTATTCAAAAAACGGGCTGTTGGACCTCCTCGAACGCAAGACCGATCCGGACTCCCTGCGTTACCCTATCATCCACATGAAAGGGGACGACATAGAATTCGCACTTACGCACGGCGGACAATATGGAGAGGAGTACCATTCGTACGTGAATGGCCAAAACACCACAATGGGAGGAACCCATTTACTGGCCTTTCGTGAGGCGATCGTGAAAACGATCCGTGAGTTCTATAACAAGAGTTTTGATAGCCGGGATATTCAGTCATCAATCATCGGGGCCATCAGTGTAAGGGTGGAAGAGCCCGTCTTTGAATCGCAGACCAAGACCAAGCTGGGATCACTGAAAATGGCCCCTGATGGGGTTGCTGTGCGTACTTTCGTGGTCGATTTTGTCAAAAAAAATCTCGATAATTATCTCCACAAGAACAAAGAGGTGGCAGACGCCCTTCTCAAGCGCATTCAACAGTCTGAGAAAGAAAGAAAAGACATCGCCGGCATTAAAAAACTGGCAAACCAAAGGGCTAAAAAAGCCAATATCCACAATAAGAAATTGCGGGATTGCCGTGCCCATTTTGATGATAAACGATCAGACGAAGAAATCAAAAAGGCTACAACCATCTTCATCACAGAAGGGGATTCAGCCAGCGGATCTATAACAAAAGCCCGTGATGTTCAGACGCAAGCTGTTTTTAGCCTCAGGGGAAAGCCGTTGAACAGTTTTGGCCAGACCAAAAAGATCGTCTATGAAAATGAGGAACTGAATCTTCTTCAGCATGCCCTCAATATCGAGGACGGCATAGAAGGATTGCGGTATAACAGGGTCGTCATTGCCACCGATGCAGATGTGGACGGCATGCACATTCGTTTATTGCTCCTGACCTTTTTTCTTCAGTTTTTTCCGGATCTTGTCAGAGAAGGGCATCTTTACATTCTGGAAACGCCCCTGTTCAGGGTAAGAGACAAAAGCAACACATTTTATTGCTACTCCAACAAAGAAAAACACGAGGCCATCACCAAGTTGCGTGGCAAGGCCGAGATCACCCGTTTCAAGGGCTTAGGGGAAATCTCACCTGATGAATTCGGCGCTTTTATCGGTGAAGATATCAGACTCGAACCCGTTATTTTGCAGAATAACACCAAAATCGAAAACCTGCTCTCCTACTTCATGGGAAAAAATACGCCGGACCGCCAGTCTTTCATCATTTCCAATCTCAAGGTAGAAGTGGATGAAGTAGAGCAAAAGGAAGTCTATGATCTCCAGAACAAAGAGGAAGATGCTGAAATCAAGGAAATATCAACACCTGGTTAGGCAGATTTGACAATCAGCATCGTTATTTCCTGACTTTTTGTCAATATCATTAAGCAAAATTGTCCTGTTTTTGTTGAAATGAAGACATAGATCCTGTTGGTACAGAGATTGACACACTAATCCCGAGACTTAAATCACCAAGCGCATGTTTGACGACCTAATGCAATACAGAGTAGCCAGTTTTCCGGAAAGTCCTGAAATTTTGCCTGTTTTTTCCATTTCGGACGAGGATGAGAACACTGGCGGGGAAAAATATCCTGGCGTCCTGCCCATCCTTGCACTCAAAAACACTGTCCTCTATCCTGGACTTGTCATACCCATCACTGTGGGCCGGACAAAGTCCAATGCAGCCGTCAAGAAGGCTTTTGACGGCGATAAATTTGTTGCCGTTTTTACTCAAAAAGACATCAAGATCAAAGATCCCGGCAGCGATGACCTGTACAAGATTGGTACTGTGGCGAAGGTTCTGAAACTCCTCACGATGCCCGATGGCAGTACAACTGCCATCCTACAGGGTCGACAGAAAATTTTTTTAAACATCCTCACTAAAACAGAACCTTACCTTGAAGGCAATGTCACAGTCCTCGAAGACAACCTGCCCAAAAGCATAGAATTTGATGCCACTATGGCCAGCATCAAGGACATTGCTCGCAAAATTATTGAGCTATCGCCCCAAATACCCTCTGAAGCTGTGATGATGCTGCAAAACATCAAGAGCAATAGGTTCTTGCTGAATTTTATTGCCAGCAACCTCAACCTCAATATTGAGAAAAAGCAAAAGATTCTTGAGTTGAATAA
>JBFKJL010000114.1:0-7575 GCA_041631795.1 Saprospiraceae bacterium
CTTGGCGCCCTGGCATGGGGCGATGTCTGGTATGGTGCTAAAACACGCAATCCGTGGAATATTGATGAGGGATCCAACGGCAGCTCGGCAGGATCAGCAAGCGCTGTTGCCGCCGGACTGGTCCCATTTGCCATTGGGACAGAAACCCTGGGGTCCATAGTCTCACCATCTACCGTATGTGGCGTCACAGGGTTAAGGCCTACCTTTGGGGCTGTCAGCAGGTATGGCGCCATGGCGTTGTCCTGGTCCATGGATAAAATTGGTCCGATCTGCAGGAACGCCGATGACTGCGCCATTGTTTTCAATGCCATAAGAGGCGTTGACAAGCGCGACCCCGGGACAATAGCCCACACTTTTCACTATGGTGTAAAGGATAAAAAGAAAAACATGCGGATCGGGTATCTCAAGTCCGTATTTGAACAAGATTATGGATTCAGGAAGACGGATAGCATTACCCTGGCCCGGCTTGAAGCTGCAGGTATAGACCTCATCCCCGTTGAATTGCCCTCGAGCAAGAACCTGCGGTTTATCCTCACTGCGGAAGCCGCTGCCGCTTTTGATGACCTCACCCGTTCAGGTCAGGACGATCTTATGGTCAGGCAAATTCAAAATGCCTGGCCCAATGTCTTCCGCGAAGCCCGGTTCATTCCTGCAGTGGAATATATTCAGGCCAATCGCCTGCGGTTCCAACTGATCGAGGATATGGCTCGCGTCTTCGATAAGGTGGACTTGTATATTACGCCCTCATGGCGCGGATCCAATTTATTTATAACCAACCTGACCGGGCATCCACAAGTCGTCGTGCCAAATGGCTTCAGCGAGGAAGGGACACCGGTGAGTATATCATTTGTCGGTCAATTGTTCGAAGAAGGTCCATTGCTTGAGTTTGCCGGCGCCTTTCAGCGACTGACGGATCACCACAAGCAGCATCCTGAAATGTTTGTAGATTGACCAGGTCAGCCTGATAAAGATGTCATCCAGGCTTTGCGTCGCGATCCTATCAATACGCTGGTTTCCTGTCAAAGTGATGTTCCGCTGTGATATGGCGGATGGTTCCTGAATAGCTGCGCATCACCAGCGAATGTGTTACTGCCCCCCAGGATTTGAAATGGACACCCTTGAGTAGACTCCCATCCGTCACACCCGTAGCGACAAACATCACATCTCCCGCAGCCAGCTCATTCATGGTAAAGACTTTCTTGATATCGTCAATCCCCATTTTTTTGGCGCGTTCGACATCCTCCTGGTTCCTGGGCACAAGAATACCCTGGAAATCACCTTTGATACAACGCATTGCTGCTGCTGCGATGACCCCTTCCGGTGCGCCGCCAGTACCCAAAAGCATGTCAATGCCCGATTCGGGCAATGCTGTGGCAATGGCTGCAGACACATCGCCATCGCCAATGAGATGGATCCGGGCTTTGGCTTCCCTGACTTCTCGAATCAGATCTTCATGCCGGGGTCTGTCCAGTATAATGACAGTCAGATCCTCGATAGAACATGCCTTCTTTTCAGCCAGCCGCTTCAGGTTATTGGTCGGACTATCCGAGATATCAATCACTCCTGCCCCACTGGGCCCGACAGCTATTTTTTTCATATAAATGTCAGGGGCGTTCAACAAATTGCCTTTACTGCCTATGGCCATGACCGAGATCGCATTATGACCACCGACGGCGCATATCGTTGTACCCTCGAGTGGATCCAACGCTATTTCCAGCTCTGGGCCATGCCCTGTCCCGACGACTTCTCCTATATAAAGCATTGGGGCTTCATCGCGCTCCCCTTCTCCTATAACGACCGTCGCTGTACAGTCAACAGTATCCAGCATTTTTCTCATGGCATCAACGGCCGCCTGGTCAGCAGCTTTTTCATCTCCACGGCCCATCCAGCGGGCAGAGTTGATAGCCGCAATTTCAGTGACCCTGACAAACTCCATGGCTAAATTCCTTTTCATAAAACAGATTTTGCGTGAAGGTAAAAAAGATGACCCAGCATGAAAAGAAAAAACCCCTGTTCTGCACAGGGGCCCTTTAGTTTATAAATATTAAAAATTATCTAGAATGCAATACCAACAGAAAATGTCATCCTGTTCGCACTGCTTTTGCTTTTCAGGTTATCTACGCCAAAGGAAAAATCATCTGTCACGCTGTTAAACTTGTTAATGTATCTCAGTTCCAGGTGGAGCAAACCAACCTGGTAACCAATACTTCCCTGGAAACCGGCCTGGAGGGTGGACAGTTCATCATTATACATGGGTAGCGCGGACATCTGGCTTTCCTTGTCCATATTGATCTCGAAGACCGGACCCACACCTATGCGGAATTGATCAATATTGACACCGGCACTTATAGGCAATTCAAGAGTGTAATACCTGTCCTTATAGTAATTTGTATAATGACCATACTCATCATACCCTGTGACGTGGAAGTTCACAGAATAATTGGTGAAGAGTACATCAGTCTGAAAAAAAACGGGACCGAGGTCATTGATGGCCATCAGGCCTATAGAAGATGCCGTCGTATTGCCCATATACATGATATCATAGACGATAAAATCTGATTTGGGAATCACTTCGAGGGATTTTTCCTGTTTTGGAATGTATCCCAGCGATGCTTTGACGCCGACTTGCCATTGTGCCTGAAGACTGGCAGCCGTAAAAAATATGATCATTGCAGTAACAATCACAGTGTAGCCTTTCTCAAGAATTGGTGTTAAAAGTTTCATTTCATTTTCGTTTTCACTCTTAAGACTTCAAAAGGGGTATGCGACACTAAATTTTCGCGTTATTAAAAAACCAATGGTCAACTGCATGACCAAAATTGAGCTGACCTTGCTCAGTATTTGGCTTATTTAGTCAACTATTTGACAGATTTTAGCCTTTAAAACGCTATTCACGTCACTGGTTATTATGATCCTCTTTCACTATTTAGAGTGATTTTAATCAATGTGTCCTTTGACATGCGTCATCTTAGCAATTCAGAGGCGTCATTATTTTTAAGGACACAAAATGGCCCGGCACGCATGGACAAAACCAATATTCCATTGAAAGACATTATGACCAAAAACCTGATTTGCCTGTCTGAGGAGGATACAGGAGATCGGATTGCTGATGTTTTCACGCAGCACAAAATCCACCACATTCCTGTCCTCAATGATAAACGGAAGCTTGCAGGTATTGTGAGCAGGTTCGATTTTGACAGGATCATCCTGGGCTTGTTCTTGTTTGCTTCCCAAAAAAAGGCCGATTATAATGAAGCGTTGTATAGAACCTTGAGGGTGAAGGATATAATGACGCCCGATCCCTACACCTTGCAGGAGGATAACACCCTCCATGACGCTTACATGGTCTTGAAGTCCCATAATTTCAGGGCAGTACCGATATTATCCGGGGAAAAGCTGGTCGGCATCGTGACATCGATTGACCTGCTCGAATCGGGGCTTAATCTCTCATCAGAATATACGTAATGGGTGACTTCAGAGTAAGACCAATTTTAAACAATGAAGACCGTCGTCTTTTCTACGAATATATTTTCGAGGACTTAGCCGCCATGGAAATCATGTATCGCGATTCCATGTTCGATCCCGGCTGTGATACCATAGGATCTGAGCAGGAGATTTGCCTGGTCAACAGCGATGGTTTTCCGACAACCTCAGCCATCCGAATTCTCGATGATATCGATGAAAGCCGGTATACGAATGAGCTGGCCTTATTCAATCTTGAAATTAACCAGGATCCCAGAAAACTGACAAAGAATTGCTTTTCCCTCATTGAAAACGATTTGGTTCAATTGCTTGATTACGGCAGGGGGGTTGCATCCAGGCATGATACCGAATTGCTGTTGGCCGGCATCTTGCCGACGCTGACATATAAAGATCTGCAATTCGAGAACATGACACCCATTAAACGTTACAGGACACTCAGCAAGGCCTTATTTGATATAAGAGGCGAGAACTTTGAGATATACCTCCAGGGTGTTGACGACCTGAATATGCAGTTGGAATCCGTTCTCTTTGAAGCCTGTAACACGAGTTTTCAGTTGCACTTGCAAGTGAATCCAAGAAAATTTGTCGACAGGCACAACTGGTCTCAATTGCTGGCTGGTCCTGTCCTCTCTGTCAGCACCAATTCGCCATTGCTTTTTGGGCGAGAACTATGGGCAGAGACGCGCATAGCCTTGTTCAAGCAAAGCCTGGATACGCGCAATTCAAGGAACCTACTTCGCAAGAAGTTGCCACGTGTCTATTTCGGAAATGGCTGGCTTGAAGGCTCTCCCATTGAACTGTGGAAGAATGATGTCATGCGTTTTCCCCTGCTGATATCAGCCGAGAACATTCCCAATTCTCTTGAGCAGCTGCAGCGAGGTGAAATTCCGGACCTGAGGGCGGTGCGCATGCACAATGGCACCACTTACACTTGGAACAGGATGTGCTATGGAAAAGAAGGAGCCAAGCCACACCTAAGAATAGAATGCCGCTACCTGCCAGCAGGGCCAAGCCCCGTGGATGAAATTGCCAATTTCACCTATTGGATAGGCCTGATGCACAGCATGCCAGAGGATATGCAAGCTGTCATAACCGAGATCGATTTCAAGGAAGCTAAAAATAATTTCATCAGGGCTGGACGCACCGGAATTGATACCATTCTGAACTGGAATGGAAAACGATATGACGTCTCTACACTCACAGGTGACATTCTCCTCCCAATGGCCAAGGAAGGATTAAAGAAACTATCGGTGGACGAAGAAGACATTGACAAATACCTCTCAATAATTGACAGGAGGGTCCGTAAAGGCAAGAACGGGTCTTCATGGATGATCTGTAATTACAGGAAACTCAGGGAAAAGATGAGTCGATTTGAAGCATTGAGAAATCTGACCCTGATGATGATAGACTTTCAGAAGGAAAACATTCCTGTTGACGAGTGGGAGGATGTCCTGACAGCATCCGTTTTCATGAGCCCAGTCTCTGAAGACTATGAGAATTTACGGATTGGCCAAATCATGAACACCTATATATTTACTGTTTATGAAAACTCGAGTGTGGAATTGGCCCGGAAGATCATGGAGTGGAATGGGTTTAATCATCTGCCAGTTGAAAACTTTGAAGGTGAAGTGGTTGGGATGTTGTCCTCATCGCTGCTGAAACGCTACGAACAAGAACACAGCAATGTCAAAACCGTCAACCTGCTCATGGACACCCATGTTCACACCCTCCACCCAGACGACTCTGTTGGCTTCGCAAAACAGCTGATGAAAGAGAAAAAAGTCAGTTCATTACCGGTGTGTTTTGACAAACGCCTCGTTGGGATCGTGACTGTCAATGATATCAAAATGGGTTCGACGCCAAAATAGTGCTATCTGACCAGCCATTTGGAGGGGAACAAGAATACCAAAGTATCAGGAGGGATAAATAAAAAAAACAGGCCTTCGCATGAAAGACCTGTCATAATGTGACCGCTCTGGGGCTCGAACCCAGGACCCACGCCTTAAAAGGGCGTTGCTCTGCCAACTGAGCTAAGCGGTCCAGAGAGCCTCGGTTTAGGTTATTGGATAAGTCCTATAACTTAATTGTCATATCCTATACGCGAGCTCCACCAAAGGGACGGCAAAGATAAAATCAAATTTTTAAAATAGACAAATAAGATTTGGTTTTTGTTCTTATTGGTCAATAATTTCAATACCCGTTTCACTTTCAGGACTTTATGCGTAAAATTAAGTCAAACATGTTATGGATGTTCAATCACGAAGGACTATTGCATGGATCTGGATTGGTGTAATTCCTGATCTCAAACATGGCTCCATCATAACCCATGACCACATGATCAAAATATTGTTTTGCTTCGTTTACCAGAGGCAATACGTCCTTGTATCGGCTTGAGTAGTGGCCCGTGATCAGCATTCCTGCGTTGGCCTTTTTGGCCAGGGTTGCTGCTTCCTTCGCTGTGGCATGCATTCTTTCATGGGCATTTTGTTTGAGTTCATCAAGGTAAGTCGTCTCAAAATAAATGACATCCGTGTCTTTAATGTATGGGATTATAGAAGGATCATATTGACTGTCAGCACAATAGGCATATGATCTCGGGGGGCTGAGTTTGTGGACAAGGCTGGAATTTAGAATTGTATTCCCCTCATAGATGAGGTCCTGCCCGGATTTGATAAGTTTGATCTGATCGACAGACAGATTATATTTATCGATGGCATCTTTCCTGATATTCCGCTGCCCGGGTATTTCTGAAAACTTGTACCCCTGGGTTGGAATCCTGTGAACAACAGGAAATGCGGTTACTGCTAAATCAGGGGATTCGTAGACAACAACTTCCTCTTTCACATCAAATTCCCTGATTGTCAGGGGGTAGGTCAATGTGTTCATGCCAGGATTCAGACTGGCGTCAAGGAAATTTTTTAGACCCACAGGTCCAATAACAGTAAGTTGATCTTTTCGGTCAAGGTGATTGAATGAAGTCAGTAACCCAGGAAGGCCAAAAATATGATCACCGTGGAGATGGCTTATAAATATTGCTTGAATACGCCTTTTTTTGATCTTATATTGCTGCATTCGGATCTGGGCACCTTCACCACAGTCAATGACATACAAATGGTGATTGTAGTGAAGGACCTGCGAAGTTGTGAATCTTCCATATGCGGGAACGGCGGAGTTGCTCCCCAGTATGGTCAATTCGAAAGGTCTCATTCTTCTTCACTGCTGAGCTCTTTTTCGATCTCCTCCATAAATATGTAGTCGATCGATTCTTCGATCGTCGGAATGATTTTGAATATGGTTTCCAGTCGGGAGATCTCGATAAGCTTTTTCACAGTCGGATGCTGTACCCCTGTCAGTACAAAGACGCCTTGCCCACTCCATAACCTGTTTGCTGTAAGGATGGCACTCAACCCTGATGAATCCACATATTTTACGTGCGACAGGTCGAGGATGAGGTTGGGCACACCTTCATTGCAAAGGAATACAAATTCAGACTTTAAATCCGGGGCGATGAGAGAATTGAGATTTTCTTCTTCAAGCTGAAGCAATGAATATTTTTCTTGTTTGTCTACAGTATATTTCATTTTGGTCGTTTAAACTGAACAGCAAATTTATTGTTTTTATAAAGTTAATTTACGAAATCTCGCAATTTTACTGAATTCGGCATGGATAGTTATTATTGTTGAGTTAAAGAATTGTTTTAAATAAATTTAAAACCTAACTTTCTCAGTTAAAACCGGAAAGGTATTGACGGGGGCGGAATTAAGCTTAAATTGTGATTAAGTTGGACATCACTACGTTATATAAAAGATTTTTGTAATATTTAAAGAAATTTTAACCGATAGATGAACAGTAAATTTTCACCGAAGGTCAAAAAGATCATTTCATTGAGCAGGGATGAAGCCATACGACTTGGCAATGATTTCATCGGTACTGAACACTTGTTGCTCGGAATGATCAAGGACAAAGACAGTACTGCCATAAAGGTTCTGGATTCACTTGACGTAGATCTTTACGAACTTAAATACAAAATAGAGTCATCCATTCAAAATAAAAGAGGGGTCAATTCACAATTGAATGTGGGCAGCATACCGC
>JBFKJL010000115.1:0-7566 GCA_041631795.1 Saprospiraceae bacterium
GCCACCCAGCCCACAACACGGTCTTTTTCCACAGCTACAATTCTGCAATCCTCAAGGTGTTCTCGATCCCAGATTTCCCAGGAAGGAGGTTTTTCCTCGAATGTGGCTATTCCTGAGGCGATACCCATTTCATAAATGGACCTGACATACGGCCAGTCAGAAGATTGCATTGGGCGCAACTGATGAAGATCTTTGTTGTCCATTATTTTCAAGTGTCAAAAACGGACAATAAAAATACAAACTTAATGACCAATTTAAGGGGAGACAAGAAGATGTCTTTCTTCCTGATTTTGTATAGTCCATAGAAGCGGGTTAATTCTAAGACACATAATCCTGGTTTCAGAAATGTGCTCGCAGACATTTTTTATGTGTTTACCGAAGTGAAATAATCTTGAAATGCCGATGATCCAGTCACAAAATCAATAATATCCTTTCCCCATATTTCATACGTCAACCTGGAAGGATGAATCCCATCACTGAAGAATGCTGAAGGGTCATCTATGACTTTCAACCGGTGGACCCAGTCCTCAATGGTCACCTGGCGCGGATAATACAAGACGGATTCCGTATTGTGGCAGGCTTCATCAATTGCATCCCCAATTAATTTGATATAATGCCCAAGAAACCATCTCAACATTGGTGTCAGGGCTGGAAAATCCCTTATAGGCGGCATGTTTGCAAAGACAATAAAACTTGATGGATATTTGTTTTTCAGGGCAGCGACCAGGTCTCGTGTTTGACGGTACAGACGCCAGGGTGGAGTCATTGCAAAAGCATCATTGGCACCGATCGCCAAAATGATGATATCGGGACGATGCATTTCCATGGCAGGCAAGAGCTTTCTAAAAACTTCCCTGACCGTGTACCCGCTTTTGGCAAAGACTTCAAAGGAAACTGAGGTATTTAAGTTGGATGACAATGTTTTGGCAATATTTCCAGCCAAACCATCCAAATGACGCCGGACACCAACTCCGGCCATTGTACTTTCTCCGAGGCAAAGGCATTTGAGGCGATGTTGGCTTGATAGCTCAATAACACCTGCTGGGTCATCTGCTTCTCCCAGATCAGGCACCTTGCGACGAACCCACTTTGACTGGATGTACAAAAATGGTGACACTGGGATAGTGATAATGAAGAGGAGAACGTAACGGACATTGAGGATCATCATCTGGGCCCGGCATTATTCTGTATCCTTCCAGCCAAGTTTAGAAATGCTTGTGCCATTGATCAGGCGTTCAGCCAGTTTTTCAAATCTATTGAAGTGTCTATGAATTTCATTTACAGGGCACTGGATCCCGGGTTGATACGCGATCAGGTATTGATCAACGCCTTCATACGTCCATCCTTCTGTGTCCCCGATCATGTCAAGGAAGTCTTCATTGATATCATGCTTGAGAGAAATGGTATCTGCTGCGTCAATTTGATAACGCTGTTCAAATTCTGGTGTTGTAATAAAGAGGAAATCAGGTGAGACAAAGAATTCCTTCATGGAATCAAATTTAGACTTTGGCCTGATTGTAAACAATGTCAGATCCAAAGCTGCATTGCCATACTCAAACACGGTCGTCATTTTTTTACCAAAGTCCCCAAAATAAACGTAGTCATAGATATAAAAGTGGCCTTCCACCATACTTGAGGACATGCCCATAATACTGTGCATGCGTTTGCCCTTCCTTGATTTGAGGAGCGGTAACTCACGTCTGGGATTATTTGTTGCAAATTTTTCCCTGGCTTTAAAGGCCCACTTGTTGTGACGGGCCAATTGATGCATTGCGTCAATTCTCGGATCCTTTCGAAATAGACCAATAATATCATCAATGAATTCAAGCATATGAAAATGTTGATTTCTTTGACCTCAAAGATAAAACATGAATCTAGTTTTTAGTTTTTAGTTTATAGTTTTCGTGCCTATATACTTAAGACTAAAGACTATAATCTAAAAACTATAATCTAATCTCCGGCACTTCCCATCCGTTATGATAATGGGCATTTTTAAGCACGTTGGCTTCGCTGTCATTCCTGAATGTTTGATTTCGCGGATCCCAAAACACCTTCCGCCCGAGTTTATAGGCCACATTGCCCATGTGCGCATTGACAGCGGCCACACTTCCAGTTTCAATACCGCAGTTCACCATTTTCGGGTTATTGGCTTTGATGGCGTCAACAAAATTTTCACAGTGCAATTTCAGATAGCTGACACCCTTGGGCACTTTCTGCAGCGGTACGCCTTCGATCTTGTCTGATTTTGTGACATTATCTTTTTCAGGAATGACCTCCCAACCCTGGCGGTTGACCACGAGGGTGCCATTGTTTCCTATGAAGGCAATGCCTTCGCTGCGGTCGTAATTGCCTCCATCAATACCTATGGCATGCTCCCATAACATGTTGAATCTGTCATATTGGTAGACGGCCTGCATGGTATCGGGCGTTTCAGCGGCGTCATCAGGGTAGGCAAATTTGCCTCCGGAAGCCAACACAGACACGGGCGATGTGGCCCCCATCGCAAACAAGGCGATATCGATCTCATGGACACCCCAGTCCGTCATCAATCCGCCGGCGTAATCCCAGAACCACCGGAATGTGAAGTGAAACCGATTTTTATTGAAGCGGCGATTTGGTGCCGGCCCCAGCCACATCCCGTAGTCAACACCTTCCGGTGAAATGGAGTCCGGGACTTTCGGAATAGATCTAAGCCATCCCTGGTAAGACCATGTTTTCACAAGTCTTACAGGACCCAGTTGACCGGAACGCACAAAATTGATCGCATCTTTATAATGTGGGCCACTGCGCTGCCATTGCCCCACCTGGACTACGCTTTGATATTTTTCTGCTGCTTTGACCATGATCTCACATTCCTCGATAGAATTGGCAATTGGCTTTTCGACATACACGTGCTTGCCGGCCGAAAGGGCATCAACAAACATCTTGCAGTGCCAGTGGTCGGGTGTTCCAATGACAACTGCATCTATAGATGTATCTTCGAGCATCTTGCGGTAGTCAACATACAAACGCGGTGCTGTACCCTGAAGATCGATCACATCTTTTTTTCTGCGTTCAAGGACATTCTGATCGACATCGCATAAGGCGACACAGCCCACCTCGGGAATTTCAAGGAGAGATCTCATATTGGACCATCCCATACCGTTGCAACCAATGACTCCAAAATGGATTCTGTCATTAGGCGATAGGCCCTGACGGGTTTTGCGCACCATAGATACAGGCAGGAACCCGATCAATCCTCCACCCAGGATCCAGGGAGTCACTTTTAGTATCTTTCTACGCTTCTTTTGCATTGTTGAATTCATATTTTCGGCGGGCCCCTGCCATCGTCATTTCTTACCACTTTTTCCCGGCTGCTCATGCCCTGATGATCCGAAATACCACTCCATAGCCCTAAGCTCCAAGTTACATACAAATTTATTCTTGGCCCTGTTATATGCCATGCCATCTTGCCAGGATTTTTTACTTATATCGTGTTTTATTTTGCTGTAAGCATGTCGGCTTTCCGCATCCTGCCTCAGGAAGTCTCTGACAGCGAGATGCCGCTGCCAGTCATGTGATTCAAAGGGCCAGATGTGGACATGGGAAATCCTCTTTTTTTGGAGTTCATCATGAGGTACAGCATTGAAATCTGTGTAGATCGGGTCAAAATAAGCGTATGCATCTTTATCCTTAAGGCCAACAAATAACCTGTGGTTCGGAACCTGGTCCTCAAAAGTTTTCAGATAGATGTAGTTTTGGCTACAAAGAGGTTTAACCACCTTGTCCAAATCCATCAGGTCACGCACGCCAATCATAATATCGATAACCGGTTTCGCCATCATTCCCGGCACCGCCGTACTGCCAATATGTTCGATAATTGGGTTGAGAAACCCAATTGTGTGCTCCAGATCAAGTCGTATTCTTCTATACTCTTCCGGCCAAGAATCATCGTATTTCCGGATAGTAATTTTCATGGAACTTGTACATCATTAATTATATATCAAATCCGGCTACTCAAGATTTATCTCTTAGTCATAAGATGAAATATTTTCTCCAAGGATGATATTCCTTTCAGCATAATGCACCCCATTAATCAAATGGGTTATTACAATTCCCGGTCCTCCCCGGGGATTCGGCCTGGCTGCAGTTGATTTATCTATTAAAGGATCACCATGAAATAGGACATCATCAATCCAGTAATACCGGCCATCCGGTTCGAGTACAGTCATATGCACATGTGCCGGCTCTGTCCTGTCCGGGTAAACACCAGGCATGGATGTGTATATCACGTAACGCCCGTCACTTCCTGTTTTTATCCATCCCCTTAGAATCCCATGCCTTCTCCCCCAGCCATTTTCATCTCCTGTTGTAGGATAGACACCTGTGTCATCCGTGTGGTAAAAGTAAAGTACGACATCTTTGGCAGGAGTTATTCCGTCTCGTTTGAATATCGTTCCTGAGAGAACAAGTTTTTGAGCATTGGTGTAAAAATCCTGCAACGTATCGTATGATGTGATCTCGTCACCCTGAAATTCAAAGACAGCCTCGCACCCCTCACATGGCCCTCCCACCAGGATGACACTGGCATCTTTCTGGGTCAGGGAGCATCCTGCTGTCAAAAAGATGGATATGATGAATCCACATTTTATACCTGTTTTTGAAAATAGCCTCTGCTTCATCATTGATTTGGATTATTGGCCCTGGCCAAAGACAATGAATATGTTTTTGACAAACCGGCCTTTGCCATCATAAACAGAAATTTTGAACTGGAGATTGCGTGCTGTCTTGAGAAATGATTTATAATATAACATCAGTTTTTCTCTGCTCGCGCGGTGCAGGATGCGCTCTTTTGAATGGCTGTTGATGTTTTCTACATCGAATGTATAGTCTGTCGGGTACTTCTGTATCAGATCATTTAAGCCGCGGTTCAACTTTACAGAATTTTCCGGTGTGTTTGACCCATCCACAGGTACCGATAGCGTACAGGGGCCAATTTCTGCAAGGAATTCAGTACCAAGGGTGACTTCAAATGGTGACTGTAAAACAATACTGTCCCCTGCTGAAAATAATACGCTACTGGGGGAATTCACAAGAGCATCTGAGGTGATGCTGATCTCCGCATAAAAAGTGTCCTGGGTCAGGGAGTTGATGAACAAAACATCCCCGTCACATTCCGGTAGCGTGCACCCTTCGTCAATCACAGTATCACAATTGTTGTCGAATCCGTCACACAATTCGTTTGCCCCGGGATACACCGTCATATCAGTGTCATTGCAGTCACCTCCTCCTGTGACGGAGGCGTTTCCATTCCAGCCACCACTATCAATTAGGCATTCTACATAGCCGTCCTGATCATCATCCACTTCATCCGGAGGTAACGATCCTGCGGCACAATCATTGACCTGGCCGTCGCACAATTCAATCGCCCCGGGATATACCGTCATATCCCCATCATGACAATCATCCCCTCCAATGACAGATGGACTGCCGTCCCAGCCTCCTGCATCAAGCGCACACTCCACATAGCCATCCTGATCGTTGTCTATTTCGTCCGAAGGAAGATTCCCTCCTGAACAATCATTGACCTGGCCATCGCACAATTCCGGCGCACCCGGATAGACGGTCGTATCCCCATCATGGCAATCATCACCACCAATGACGGATGGACTGCCGTCCCAGCCTCCTGCATCAAGCGCACACTCCACATAGCCATCCTGATCGTTGTCTATTTCGTCCGAAGGAAGATTCCCTCCTGAACAATCATTGACCTGGCCATCGCACAATTCCGGTGCACCCGGGTAAACAGTCCCGTCCGCATCATTGCAATCCGTATTATCCGCAACATACCCTGCTGGTTGCGTTGCCGCTGTAAGGGTGATGGCAGGATTGCCAAAACCATCGCCATCGTTATCCTCGTACCATGTCGGGTCGCAGGCAGGGTGATTCATTTCAAAGAGGACCTGCAGGGAGTCAATCGGTTCTATTCCCGCACCGGAGGCTGTTTCAACTGAAATGGTAAATGAAGGACTGCCAAAATTGTCTGTGAGTTGCGCCACCTTGACATACGCAAACAATGCTGAAGTTCCATTTGAGGCGCACCGAGTATCTGCGCCAAGAACTTTCGCGCCTTGTAAAGCGGCCATCAGTTTACATGCAAGATCGCCGGGCTCAGCCAGGAACCTTGATTCCATGGAATCGAGAATTTGCTGCCCGAGAAGGATATTCCCCTGGATGGCATAGTTCGGCCCCAGGACATGATTTTTGAAGTCATCTGTATTGACGCCCGTATGGGCGGCAGACTCAATGGTATCATTGACAAAACCAATGATGCCGTACTGGCGGATGGTGGGGTCGCTTCCTGCATCATTGGCTATGAGCCATGAAATAATCTGGGATGGCGTATCTCCCTGAAGCATGCGATACCTGGCATTGGCCTGGTTGGTTGCAAGATAATAGGCTTGTGTATTGATAGCCCCCAATCCAGGAAGCAGTTCGCCAATAAATCCCCCCGGCATACCTGATCCGGTCAAGTCCACACATGAGGCTCCGGCACTACCGACTTCTCCTGTTGTTTCATCGCCTGCAACAATGGAAAATGTATCTTGTCCCCTCAAGGAGGAAAAGAATACCACCATAATTGCTATTGGGATAATAAGTAATCTCATCCATACTGTTTTGATCAATAAGATATCCCGGCCTTCTCCTGTAACATGATAAATCTATCCTGTGCCTTTAAATTCAAACCTGTTTTTACCAGGTGCTGGCACTCAGGTCTTTAATGGCTCTCAGGATATCGCGCCTGCTGATCTGACCGACAAGTTTACCCTCATCATCCATCACCAGCAGACGTTTGTATGGCGTCTGTAAAAAGATATTGGCCACGTCCACGATGGTATCGTTCACAGAGATCGATCTCATGACATTGGACATGTACTGCCCCACAGTTTCATTCCCGGATGGATGGTTATAATATGTACCGGCAAAAAGCATATTCAGGCAATCCTTATCATCGATCAATCCGACAACATCACCATCTTCATTAAGAACCGGGGCACCGGTAATACGTTTTTCCAAAAGGGTTTCCAGAACCTCGATTATTGAGGTGGTCTCTCTGAATGTTATCAGGTTTTTAACCATATATTTGGTGACTGAGGGGGCTTTCAACTGCCTGTCCTTATCATTCTTTTCACCACTATGCTGCCTGAAATTTTTCATAATACATGATATTTGTGATATACCTAAATTAATAAATTCTCTCAAAGGTTGCATCAGGAATGTGGAATTGATTTAAATTATTATTTATAGCGAATCACGAATAAGTCGAATATATCTACTTGAATCCGTTCATGTTATTACGTTAAAATGTTTGAGAGGCCAATGTCTCTTTATTTTTTCTGTGATGCTCATCACTTAGAAGACCAGCTTCAAAGACATCTTTACTGCAATGAAATGTTGGAGGAACATCATCGGCAAAGATCTTCTCAACTTATGTCAACTGGACATAAATGTTTGATAAACAGGCAACTAGCATAAAAGTTTTCAAACCATGTAGTAGTTGAAGTTTGAGTCATAAGAGAGAAAGTA